>JBPYDQ010000847.1:0-32733 GCA_051986135.1 Terriglobales bacterium
TACCAGTGCCGCCGCGATTAGTATCTCCGTAGATTATTCCGTTTGTATGCTGGAATGGAGCGGCTTTTGGAGTAGCCCCAGTGGTTCCGTCAAAGTTGTAGAGAACGGAGTAGCTGCCTTTCGGGCTAACCTTAAAGATATTGCCAAAGGTGTCGAATTGGACACCACTGTTGACACCATAGAAGTTGCGTCCGTGCCTTGCACCAAACTCACTAGAGGCGTGTCCCCGTCCGTGTTTCCGCTCATGTTGTGAAGAACTGTGAGGGCTCCGGTAGGAGTGATCTTGAAAACTACTCCGTACCCGGCTCCGCCCCCTCTCGTGGTTCCGTAGAAATTCCCATCGGCGCCCTGAATGAGAGAACCCTAAGGGTTGGCGCCGTGCGTGCCATCAAAATTGAAAAGCACATCCAAATTGCCAGCGGCATCAATCTTAAAGACTATGCCGTTACCGGTGCTGCCTCCGAAAGCTGCAGTCCCATAGAACCTTCCATCAGTTCCCTGAACCAAGGGTGCAAACGCGTCAGAGCCGTGCGCGTAGTCAAATTGGTACAGGGGTGTGAATGTGCCAGAGGGTGAGATCTTGTATACCGTGCCATTGTTCCCGTGCGTTCCTCCCAGGGTCGTTGTCCCATAGAGATTCCCATCGTTGCCTTGGATAGGTGGCGCATACGGCCATGCGCCATCGATACCTCCGATGAAATTGTGGAGCACAGTCAGGCTTCCACTCGGTGTCACTTTGAATACAGTCCCCCAGCCGTTGGTGCTGCCCGAATAGGAACGTCCGCCTGCGTAGGTGGAGCCATAAAAGTTACCATCTGTACCGAGCGTCAAGCCGCCGTAGGGAAAGAAACCGTGTGTCCCGTCAAAGCTGTACAGCACCGTCAGTTTTCCGGTCGGGGTGATCTTAAACACAGCGCCCCCATTTGTGGCTCCTCCAGCAACTGTTGTGCCGTACAGGTTGCCGTCCCGGCCTTGCGCCACAATCCTTGGGAGGTCAGGAGACAGCGGATCGCCGATGTTAATTCCGAAGTTGTACAGTACGGAATAGGTCTGGGGATAAGCAGCCGTTGTAACCACCAGAAGTACCACGAAAGCAGACAGTCGATAGATTCGGATGTTCCTGATTGGAATCCTCCTCGGTGCAACGTCCAGAGTCGTCGAAGGGCTCGATTCGCCAACGGTTGCTGGGATCGGCGGGCAATGTCGCGGCAACCGATGCAGCGACAGAGCGCTGCAAGTTTCGTTCGTAGTCAGAACGGCTGTCAAGGAGAACCTGATGGATTGTCGTAGTTCCGGAGCGTAGTCGCGATATTGCAACACCCCACCTGACGACCAGCGATCCACAGCGACGCCAAGCTCTTGTACGGCGGAGTCTGACCCCACTCCAAGGTGGGGCACCAAGGATCGCCCATGGGTTGTGCAAGACCTCTATCTTCGGGTTTGTACGATGGTTCCTCAGACACTCTCAACGGTTGCTTGCTTGGTGGCCGCCAAACATGGAGAGTTGGACACGACAAGCTGGCTGGCTGAAGTGCCGGTTGCCAACTTCACTGGGGGCCGCGGCTTCGAATTTCCGTGTTGATCGGTATGCCGCCAGCAGGACCGAACGAACTGTTATGTTACGCCAGATGGCACTGGCGCGCTTAACTAGCGTAAACAGCCGATTGCAGCACGCCGGGCTGAAGCAGACAACGAGGGTACGGCTGGGTTGCGGCACGAGCCCATCGTTGGGTCAGCGGAACAGCCCGTCGAATTGACTCACGCGAACCGCAGTCCTTAAGATTCATCTCAATGATCGGTCAAATCATTTCGCATTACCGTATTGTCGAAAAGCTCGGCGATGGCGGTATGGGGGTTGTCTATAAGGCCGAAGACCTGTCCCTCGGAAGGTTCGTCGCCCTCAAGTTCCTCCCTGACAGCGTCGCTCAGGATGCACCCGCGCTGGAACGCTTCCGCAGGGAAGCGCGGGCAGCCTCCGCTCTGAACCATCCCAATATTTGCACGATTTACGAAATCGGCGAGAGCGAGGGTGCACGCTTTATTGCTATGGAGTATCTGGAAGGAAAGACGTTGAATCATACCATCGCGGGCCGGCCGATTGAGACCGAAACGCTCCTCTCGCTAGCCATCGAAATCGCGGATGCGCTCGACTGGGCCCACTCGGCTGGCATCGTTCATCGCGACATTAAACCAGCAAACATTTTCGTTACCAGCCGGGGGCGCGCAAAGATTCTGGACTTTGGCCTAGCCAAGGTGGACAAGCGAAACTCCTCGGCGAGCGGCGTCGCGGCCGCGAACACTTTAAGCGACGAAGGCCATCTCACCAGCCCAGGATCGACCCTGGGCACGGTATCTTACATGTCTCCCGAGCAGGTGCTGGGCAAGGCACTCGATGCGCGAACCGACCTATTTTCCTTCGGAATTGTGCTCTACGAGATGGCAACCGGCGCATTGCCCTTCCAAGGGGGTACATCGGGAGCGATATTTGATGCGCTGTTGCATGGAACTCCACCGGCACCGGAACGATTGAATCCGCAAGTCCCGCCAGAACTCGAAAGAGTCATCCAAAAGGCGCTCGAACGGGATCGCGAGGTGCGCTACCAACATGCTTCCGAGATGAGAGCAGATCTGGCGCGTGCACGGCGGGATACAGGTTCGTCGAGAAGCGAGGCCGCAGCCAAGCCCACAGCACTGCCGCAAAAGCGATGGCTGTGGGGCCTGGGCGGGTTGCTGCTGCTGGTCATATTGGGATTGCTGATTTGGCGATGGCAGGAGATGTCACTTTCCCAGGCAAAGAACGGTATCGCAGCCCCCGTGACCATCGCCGTTCTGCCTTTTCAGAACCTCGGTTCAGACAAAGAGTACGATTTCTTGCGGATGGCTCTGCCCGATGAGGTCGCGACCACACTCAGCTCGGTGCGCACCTTGTCGATTCGTCCATTTGCCACCACGGGAAAATATGCCGGGGGAGACCTGGACGTGCAACAGGCGGGACGAGACATGCACGTCGGCCGGATCGTAATTGGACATTACCAGAAGGTTCATAACCAGCTGCAACTGGCTATGCAAGCGGTTGATGTGGGCGACGATCGGGTGCTTTGGCAGGGAACGATGAATGTTGCATCCGAGGATCTTGTGGCAATGCGGGAGCAAGTGACGTCGCAGGTGCGGCAGGGCTTGATTCCAGCCTTGGGCGCGACCAACGGGACGGGGGAAAGAGGTACACATCCCAGCAACGAAGAAGCCTATGACCTCTACCTCCGCAGCGTAGCGCTGGCACACGATGGTGATCAGAATCGCGAGGCAGTCCGCATGTTGGAGCGATCCGTGGCACTGGATTCGACCTTTGCACCGGCCTGGTCCGCATTGGGAAAACGTTATTACTACGAGGAGGAATACGGACCGGGAGCGAGCGGAACCATGTCACGCACGGGACCCGCATTGCGGCGCGCCCTCTCATTGGACCCGAACCTGGAAGACGCGGCGGCGCAAATTGTCAATTTGGATACCGATGCGGGGAAGCTGGCCGAGGCCTACCACGAAGCGAAGGCGATGGTGGAAAAGCGCCCGCAGAGCGGCTTCGCCCACTTTACTCTGTCCTATGTATTGCGCTACGCCAGCTTGAGCCAAGAGGCTGCGCAGGAGTGCGACACTGCGGTTCGGCTTGATCCCGGGAATTATGAGTTCCGCTCGTGCACGGGAGTGTTCCTCCTGACCGCTCAGTTCGATCGAGCCAGAGATTTTGCGAGACTGGATCAAGGATCGGAGTGGTCGAACAATGCCGAGGCGTTGATTCTCTTGCACGCGGGGAAAACGAATAAGGCTCTGGAGCGGCTGCGCCGGCTTCCGGAGAGCCCGTTCTTTCATACGCGCGCCATCGAGGCGTGTTACTCGACGCCCAAGCCTCCCGGATCCGACCAGCTGTTGCAGCAGGTGGAGAAGGAGGTCTTCGCCTACCGCGATCCGGAACCCAGGTACAGCCAAGCGAGCACCTTCCATGCTTGTCTGGGAAGCGATTTCACCGCACGCCTGGTTAAATCCGCGATCGACGGCGGATTTTGTGCCTACGACTACCTGCGGCTGGATCCGATGATGGCCGGATTTCGTCAAGCACCCGAATATCCCACCCTACTCGCTCAAGCCAAGCAATGCCGAGATCGATTCCTGGCGGAACGGGACCACCCGCACGACGACGAATCGGGGCGGTGATGAATATGTCAAGGAAAACTGCAAGGTTGTCACACGGACGTTCCGCGGGCGGCAAGGGCGCAATCTACAGTTCCGCCGCTGATTAGCCGGCTGCGCTCTACTTGGCCCGTCGGGGCTCGCGGCGCACGGTTGCTAATTCTTCGATTTGTTTTTCACAACAAGCGCCGCGAGGAATGGGCGCGCCATGCGGACAGGTGCGAGGGTGGCCCAGGAAGGTGCAGATCTTTTCCGTCGCTTCGGGTGACAAGATGTGTTCAAACTTGCAAGCTTGCTGCTCGATTTCGGTTTCGCTGTCGAGCGCCAGGCTGTCGGTGAATAAGCGCTCGGCCAGGCGATGGCGGCGAATAATGTCGGCAGCTTTCTTGCGACCTCGGTCGGTTAGCTCCACGATCAAGCCGCCATCGCCGACCGACACGCCCGACGGTTTTAGCGCATCATGGCACGGATTGGAGAACGGCTTGTGTTCATATGGTTCGGCAGGACCAGGTCTGCTGGCCAGCAGTCCCAGTTCGATCATTTTCTCGACCGCAATGCTGACGGGCAGCGCCCCGTGCACTTCCATGCGTCCGACCTCGGCGATCTCCCCGTGTTCCTCCAGCACCCAGAGTTCCTCGAGCACCTCGTCGAACTGCTCTTCGTCGGCCATGGAGAAGACTTCCTGAGTCGCGATGTGTCCATGGTGCAGCTCAATGCGGCGGTCCGCGAGCCTGGCGACGACGGGATCATGCGTGACCATGACGATGGTGCGACCCTGCCGGTGCAGTTCACGGAGAAGGCGAAGCACAATTTCTTCGTTCTGCGCGTCGAGGCTGCCCGTGGGTTCGTCGGCCAGGATGATCTTGGGGTCGTTGATCAAGGCCCGGGCAATACAAATCCGCTGCTGCTCGCCACCGGAAAGATGAGCGGGCAGGTGATGGGCGCGCTCTCTCAGCCCCACACGCTCGAGTGCTTCGAGCGCTTCCGCCTCGTCGGTCATGCTGTGGAAGTACTGGGCGAGCATGACATTTTCCACAGCCGTTAGATAGGGAACCAGATGGAACTGTTGAAAAACGAAGCCAATTTTTTCGGCGCGCACGCGATTCAATTCGGTTCCCGACATGCGCGCGACCTTTTGGCCATCCAGCAAGATTTCTCCGGAGCTGGGGCGATCCAGGCAGCCGATCAGGTTGATCATGGTCGATTTGCCCGATCCCGAAGGCCCCATCATGGCCAGCCACTCACCCGGCCCGACTTCAAGTGAGATGTGGTCCAGCGCACGAATGACCGCGCCACTGGCGTCGGCCTTCGCCGGGTACGACTTGGTCACGTTCTCGAGCCGGATCATCTTACTCACCTCGCAGAATCATAGCAGGCTGGGCACGCCGCAAAACAGCCATGGGAAATGCAGCGGATAATAGGGCGACCACTACGCTCCCCCCAACCACGATTGGCAAAACGCTGAACCGGGGTACCACCGGCGCATTGAAATTCACGCGCCCGATCCAAGCGGCCAGCGCAACTCCAATGACAAACCCGAGCACGGCGCCTACAACCCCGAGCAGGGTCGCCTCCGCCGCAAAGAAGCTGTTCAGGAGAACTTCGGACGCTCCCAGGGCTCTCATGATGGCGAAGTCCCGGCGTCTATCCAGCACCCAGCCCATCAAGGTGGCCAGCAGGCTTAAAGCCGCAGTGAGAATGATCAACAGGGCGGCGGCAAGAAGGGTGCCACGAGTCTTACCGAGTACGCGTCCCTCGGCTTCCATGATCTGGCGTAGCGGGCGCACCTCGGCCTCGGGAAGCGCTTCGGTCAGGCGCTGCATAATGGCGGTCACTTCTGCGCTCGAACCGGTGGCCCCGATTTCAATCGTCGACGGCCTGACTCCAGTCCAGCCTGCTAAGGCCTCTGTAGATATGAAGACGCGGCTATCCTCGGCGGCGCCCGTGGTGAGCGTACCTGCGGGGGTAAGACGGATGGTGCGGCCTTGAAAGCTGAGGTCAAAGCTTTTCCCGTTCGAGGGTAAAACTGCCGCCGCTCGTTTTCCCACCAGTGCCGGGACCGGCACTTGGCTATCTCTTGATTCGGGCTGAGGCCAGGCGGTCACGGACCACCAACTATTCAGCTTGCGCACGCGGGTAAAATCCGTTCCGGCGATGACAATCGAGTGTCCGTCACTGGTCGTGGCGACGGCATAAGCAAAAGGCACCGCAGTTCCGCGCCCCGCCAGGATGGTATCTACTTTGCTCAATGCATCGCTGGGGAGACTCGCCCCCCCGTTGCCGACGACCACGATGTTCGCCCCGTAACTCCGGAATTCATGACGCAGTTTCGCGTCCACGTCCGCATAAAGGTTGAGTATGGCAGTCGTCACGGCAGCGGCCACAACCATGGCAATCAAGGCCGAGGCCGCGCGTCCTCGGCGGAGTACGGCCGCTCGCGCCAACATGCGCACAAACATGGACGTGCGCGACTGACCCGCGCGACGAGCAATCACCATAGCCCGGCTCACTGCTCACCTCGCAGAGCAAAGACTGGGTCGAAAAGCACGGCTTTGCGGATGGCGGCTGCGCTTCCAGCAAAACTTACGGCCACAGCAATCGCGAGAATGATAGGGAAGAGAACGGGCTGAACCGTAATTTCGGAACCGAAGATGGCGCGCCCGATCTGGCGGGCCAGAAGAATTCCGCCAGCATATCCTGCCGCCCCGCCCAAGATTGCCAATAGCGCCGCTTCGGCAAAAAAGATGGCAGCCACCGCGCCATGGCCCGCGCCCAGAGCTTTCATGAGTCCGACTTCGCTGCGCCGTTCGAAAATTGCGGTCGCCATCGCTGCTGAAACCGCCAGCGCACAGGCGAGCAGGGCCGCTAGCGTGACCAGCAGCATCAATCCCTTGATGCGCGAAAGCACAGTGCCTTCATTCTGCGCTACCTGTCGAATCTGCTCAGCGCGCGAATTCGGTATAGCTTCCTGCAGTTGATAGGCGATCGACTGAGCATAGGGCGAGCAATACCAGCGATCGAACAGCTGGGGATTCATTGTCTTGGGATCGCGCTTGGCGAGGGCATCTTCAGGTTTGGTCAGCGCGCTGACATAGACGCGGCGCACCGCCCCCGGCTTTCCCAGAATCTGCTGTGCCACCGTCAAAGGGGCCACAATCTGATCGTCTTCGGCAGTTCCGGTAGAAAGGATGCCGGCTACGAGGTAGGCCTGGTCGGCCAAGTCGATTTGAGCTCCGGGCTTGATCCGAAGCTTTTCGGCGAGGCGCTCGCCGACCAGCACGTCGGCGGATTGATCCTGAGGCCACGAGCCCCTCACCTTCCACCATGGATTGGTGGTGCGCACACCGGTGACGAAGTTCTCTTGGCCGAAGCTCAACCGCTTGGAAAAGTAGGTTCCCAGCAATGTGACTTTTCGTCCGGCAAGCTCTGTGGTCAGAGGCAGCATCGGCGCGAAACCGACAATGTTGTTATGCCAGAAGGTGCCCCGGATTTTGGGAAGGTCGGCTTCCTTGAGGAAGGCGCCGTCCCCTGGCGGTTTCAGGCTCAGCCCGCCAATGTCCACATCGAGCGTATCTTCCTGCGGGGTCACGAGCAGGTTGGCTCCGTAGCTGCGGAGTTCGCGGCTGATTTTGTCGCCGATATCGGTGGCCACGGCGATCATGGCCGTCGCCACGGCGACACCTAACGTAATGGCAATTCCGGCCAGGACCTTACGCCGCTTCTCCCGCCGAAAGGACTGGTACACGAGGCGGACGAACATGGGCTATTGCTGCTGGAAGTAGCGGCTGCCCGCCGCTACATCCCCCTCCGAGATGATGATGGACTCATCGGTTTCCTTGGCCTTCAGCGGAATCGGGTTGCAGCCGCCCGCCATTCCTACCGACTGCGGGTTGATGGGAGCGGCGCAGTTTTTGCAGACCACGCCATGTGTGCTCTTGTAGAAACCGACCGCGCCGCAGATTTCGCACGCATCCAGTACGCTGGCGATTCTTCCATCGGGTCTCTGATATAGCCAGAAGCGTACCGCTACCCCATTCTCCTCGACTTCGAAGCGGTGTAAGTCGCCATCGTAAATGGTCTTTTTGGGGATCGTGACCTGCCCTTGCACGAAGGTGACTTCGGTTGCCGGCGACAGCGCGCTCACGCTCTTGGCATAAATGAACTCCGCCGTTACCAGCGTGATAAATACAAAAGAGCTGGCGTAGAGAGCGATCATCCAAAGACGCTCGCGGCGAGCGCTCCAAATCTGCTTACGACGTTCTGCTGCCGAACTGGGCAAGTCGGCCGGTTGCCGCCGCTTCATTTCGAATAAAACCATCAGAGCGGCCAGCGCCAGGATGGTCACGAAAAAGAACATGTCGTTCCGCACGATCGGACCGATGATCGCCATTTCGCGCTTGGAGGAGGGAAGGACCCCGTTTTCCGATAGTTCGTGAAGCCCGGAGATAATCAGCTGCCCCGCGACGAAGAACAAGATCACCGAGGTGACCCGGAAAAACTTCTGCAGGTCGATATGCACGCTGCCCTTGACAAACATCACTCCGAACAGCACCGCCGCTCCCACACCCAGAAGTGTGCCAATCAGGCTCAGCAGCGCCGACGTGTTCAGCGTGACGGCCGCCAGGATCAGGACGGTCTCGACGCCCTCACGCAGAACCATAAGGAACACGAAGAAAAACAGCCCCAACCAGGAACCCTGGTCGGCCAGAAGACCAACTTTGCCTTCGATTTGACCCTTCAGCTTGCGGCCAGTCTTCATCATGAAAATGATCATCGTGATGACGAAAAAGGCGGCAGCCAGCATTACCCAGCCTTCGAAGATGTCCTCGTTGTAGTGCGTTCGGGAAAGCAGGATGGCGACACCAATGCTGCCCACAAAGGCTGCCGCAAGAGCGGCATAAACGGATTTGCGCAGCTCCGGACGACCGATCTTGGCCAGATAAGCCAGCGTAATTCCCACAATGAGGGCGGCTTCCACTCCCTCACGCAGGGTTATGATGAAGGTCTCAAGCATGGGCGTGTCATCCAAAGATGTTGAAAATGATTTTGAAAATGAATTTCAATTTCAACTTACTTAGGATAGCCTTCGTCACCTTACCCCGTCAACGCGGCAAATCACAAGCGCAAGCACTCGCGAAGTCTCGACTACTTTCCGAATCACCTTGCCGACGCTCGGGAGAACCAAACGGAGCGGGTGATCGACGGATTCTTGTTCTCGTGAGCTCTCCAACCCGGTGAACCCGAACCTCAAGCGCGCGTCGGTCGTGGCGGAGGACGATGGCGCACTGTGCACCTTCGAGGTCGAAGGCCTTCTTGGGCGACGATATATTTCGCAAGATCGACATGCCCCTCACTCATGACGAAGTGCAACGACAGGATCCACCCGCATCGCCCGTCGGGCGGGGACGTAGCAGGCCAGAAAAACAGCAACGGTCACGACTGCCGGGGCGGCGGCGAGCGCAGTTGCGGGGCTGGCGTGAAATCCGTTGAAGGTGGCCGAGACGAGCTTTGGTAACGCCAACGATGCCGAGAACCCAAGCGCCGTGCCAATTCCTGCAATGGACATGCCGCTGCGAAGCATTAAACCCATCGCTTGACTCGGTTTGGCGCCGAGCGTTATGCGAACACCCATCTCATGCGCTCGCTGTTCAGCCATGTAAGAAACGACACCGTAGATTCCAAGCGCGGCCAAAGCGAGCGCGATTCCCGCAAACACGCCCATCAATTCCGCCATTAGATCGTCTCCCTGGCCCGCATCAGCGATCACCGCGTCCATGGTCCGCACGCGGGCGATTGCCTGGTTGCTGTCCACCGCCCGGATGGCGCTGCGCAAAGCTTCAGAAACGCCGGTGGAGATCGAGCGAGTCCGCACCACGAAATTCATTGAGTCGGTCGGGTAGGCAAGAAACGGCTCAAAAAAATGGGGCCTTGAATCCCGCTGCCCTAGAAATTCGGCTACGTCTCCCACCACGCCGATGATCTCTCTAGATTCGCCCTTCGGCTGGCCTGTTTCGATGACTTTGATATGCCGGCCGATGGGGTTGCGGCCGGGAAAATAGCGCCGGGCAAATGCACGATCCACGACGACTACTGGGTTGGAACCGGCATTGTCGCTGGCTTGGAACTCGCGTCCTTGAAGCAAGGGGACCTGCAATGTCGCGAAATAACCTGGGCTCACAACGAAATAGCCGCACCGCGGCGGTTCGTCGGGCTTCGGAGGGGCCTGGCCCTCGACCAGGAAGTTCTTCTCGTTGGGGAAACTAAACGGGAGATCGCTGGTAACAGCGGCTGACTCGACCTCAGCCAGGGTGAGCAGATTGCGCAGAGCGTTCGCAAAGAACGCGGCTTCACGTCGTGGCGCCGCGTGATACTCTGACCCGCGCAGCGACAGCGACGCGGTCAGCACATTGTGGGTATTGAATCCAGGGGCGGCTCGGATCTCTTCGAGGAAGCTCTCGAGGAATAAACTCGCCCCGGTGAGCAAGACGAGAGCCAGCGCAACCTGGCCAACGACCAACAACCGCTGCACCTGACGGCGCTCCCGACCATGGGTAATGCGCGAGGCTTGTTTTAGGTCATCGTTGAGATCAGTCCGTGAAACCAGCACCGCCGGCAATAGCCCAAAGATGAAGGCCGAGGCGGCAGACAGAGCCAGTGTAAAAATCAGAGCTGGCACATCAAGCTGCAGGGTCTGGGCGAGTGAAGTTGCTCCCTCGCTCCAACTCATCTGCCGGCGAAGCACCCCGAGTCCGCAATAAGCCAGCAGCGCTCCGAGTGCACCGCCCGTGAGCGACAGAATCAAACATTCCGACAAGAGCTGCCGCGTGAGGCGCACACCTGCTGCGCCCAACGCGGCGCGAATGGCAAATTCCTGCCGGCGAGCCAGGCTTCGCGCCAGAAGAAGGTTCGCCAGGTTCGCGCAGGCGATAAGCAAAACAAAACCTACGGTGATGGCCAGAAACAATATGGCTGTTTTCACGTTAGCGTCATCGATCGAGTATTGCTGAACGGACTCGACCGCCGCTCCCCATCCTTGGTTGGTTTCCGGATGCGACTCGGCTATGCGATGGGCAATCGCAGCCATCTCGGCGGCGGCCTGGGTTGATGTGACTCCCGGCTTCAGTCGTGCGAAAACTCGAAGGAATCGATCCTTGCGTCCACTCGGGGCAATCTCCTCGCGCGAGAATGCCAGTGGGATCCACAGTTGTGCCTCAAAGTCCCACAGGCGAAAGCTACTCGGCATTACGCCAACAATCACATAAGAATTCCCATTGACTCGAATTACTCGTCCGAGAATAGCCGGGTCTCGAGCGAATTTCTCTCTCCACAGTCCATGGCTCAACACTACGACCCGGTCGTGGCCAGGTTGGTCCTCTCCGGCAACTATCGTTCGGCCGAGTGCGGCATTTACCCCTAGGGTCTGAAAGAATTCTGCCGAAACCCGCGCGCCCTCTACCCGCTCGGGAACGATTTCACCGCTGATTGTGTAATCATCAAAATTTCCCGCGACCATGCCGGGGAACGCTGTGGCCCGTGTTCGCCAGTCGAGGAAGTCGGGCGCTGAGACAGGAAGCCGATTCCACGCGCCTCCGTTTCCCGCCCACCGGCTGCTCACCACCATCAAATGATCGGGATCCGGAACCGGTGGCTTGCGCAACAAGATTCCGTCAACAAAACTGAAGATGGTTGTGTTTACCCCAACCCCCAGCGCGAGGGTGATGAGGGCCACGGCGGTGAAGCCGGGAGATTTGCGCAGCAGGCGGAGGCCAAAGCGCACGTCCTGGCCAAAAGTCTCCAAGACCGATTCCCAGCCAGCACTCCGGACGATTTCCTTTGTGACCTCAAGACTGCCCCGCTCTAGGCGTACTCGACGAAGGGCTTCCTTGGGGTTTATGCCCTGCTTGATCTTTTCCTCGACCGCTAACTCAAGGAAGCCGCGCAGCTCTTCGGTCAAATCCCCGTCGACCTTGTCCCTTTTGAACAGCGCGCGGAGCCCGCTCGCTATGTTTCCTAGCGACATGATCCGCTTACGATGCCTCCAGGATTCTGGCAATCGCTGCCACCTGCTTGTCCCATTCTCGGGTTTCGCGGTTAAGCCTTTTTCGCCCTTGTTCGGTCAGCACGTAATATTTGGCGCGTCGGTTGTTCTCGCTGGATTTCCATTCGCCCTCGATGAGCCCATCCCGCTGCAGCCGCTGAATAGCCACAAATAGTGAACCCGCATTGAGCCGGAAAACTCCTTTGCTCATCTGCTCGATTCGCACCGCGATTCCATAGCCATGCATGGATTCCAGCGCGAGCGTCTTCAGAATGAGCATATCCAGAGTACCCTGCACCAGATCACTGGGCTTGTCGCTCATGAGCCGCTCTCCTCCTACTGAGGATCAGTAGGAAGCATACCGCTCTCCATCTGACTGTCAAGAGGAGAAGAACGAAGCCAATGACGCCGGTCAGTCGTTACCCGATCCTGAGTGCAGAATCCCCTGAACCGTCCTCAACCAGGCCTTGAGTCCAATCTGCGGATGGCCATCTGACGGATCAGTGCTCGCGACGCCTGCACAAACTTGCCCCTGCGCCCTTGAGTTCTGCTAGCCGGTTTCTAACAATATGGTGCCACGCAGGTCTATTTCAGCGCACCAAGCCGATGGAATCGTTCAGGAAAACCAACTACTTACGTTTTGCAACCAGACGGCAATCCATTGCGTTTTCCGAAGCGTCGGAGAGTCCTAGGGGACGAGCGACTTTGACTTTTCGAGACGAGGCTGGTTCGGCTTTTGCTGTCAAAATTCGTACAAATCGATTGCCGGCTGACGAATTTCGGTTAAGCCTCGCACCGCCTTGAGCGGCCGCTAGCTCGGCCACAAAACTTGCCGAGTATAGAGACCGAGCCGGCCAGGGCAACCGCGGTGCCCGTGGTTTGCTCCCAAGCAAACGAGGACACGGGATCAGGTTCCCTGAGTGAGTCGAGATTCGTGCGCTTGATTCACAGGCGTTTCAGGAATGCCTTGGCGGGCACGAGGAGGGGGAACATTTTCTCCTCTGCCTGGAACGCGGCCGAGTGCACGCAACGACGACTGCCCCTCAGTTTAACGGGGTGCTTCAAATGGAGCATCTCGTGATAAACGATGTATTCGACCGCGTAGCGAGGTACTCGAGGATGATCGAAAACGCGGCTTACCACGATAGCGTTGTGGGCGGGATCATAGTGGCCGAGGCTATTGCGGGCGAGGTTTTTGCTCCAGGTTAGGTTGGGACGAGCGAGTAATCCCCAAAAATATCGGGCATTGAGCTCGTCAAAAATCTTCTCGAGATCGTAGATATGACCGCGGGGTGTGTCGATGCGTTTGCGGCCCCGCATCTGGCGCACCAAGTACGCCTTGCTGGAGACTTCGCGGCTAGAAACATATCTGCGGTAACGAATGGCGTATTTACGCTCGATCGGCTTCTGATACATCTTGGCCAGCAGAATGTGTGCGAGGGAGCGGAGAACCGCCCGGGGAGCACCTTCAAGCAAATCCGACAAGCGAACCAGCAGCCTGCCCTCGCGCAGGCGAATCGTATTATTAATGTTTGCGAATGCGAAAAACTCCACCAAGATCTCGGGCATCGGCGCCCGCGGCCTCAGTTCACGATAGCTTTCTTGAAAAAGGGGAAGCAGCCCGTCTCTCACCTTGGGCCTAGCTTAGCATGGCATACGGAGGCAGGCGATCAGTAGGTCAGCCGGGTACTGGCATAAAGTCGCTGGCTAGTCCTTTTTGATTTGCTTATGTTTAGCCTGCTCTTCCTGGTCTTGGAGCAGTTGCTGGTGATCGGTGGCGCTGTCGTTCAACGTATCCAGCGTGCTGCTCAGGATGAACTCATAGGCTTTGGTGTCCTCCTTGGCGGCTGTGGCGGAGTCCTGGAGTGCCTTCAATCGTTTCTGGAATTCGGCGTCTGCCTCAATCACTGCTTTGAGCGGTTTGCGGATGTCATTCTTGCGGTCGACAAAGGTATCGATGTTGTCATTCAATTCGTCGTATAGGTCGAGAAAATCCTGGAGACGATCGTGCGTAGCGGTTGCCCGATCGCTGGCCGCGAGCTTGGGATCGGCGCGAACCTGTTCAAGCTTGGTCAGCCGGTCCCGCGCAAACTTCAAGTAAAGCTTGAGCCGCTGCTCGGGCTCCATGGCGCTGTCACGCAGGGCATCCTCTTCGAGCGGATTGAGGTCGGCATGGTGCTGGGCATACGCGGAGCCAACCAGCATGGCCAGCGTCACGAGAGCGAGGAGACGAATGTTCATTGCGAGCCCTTCCCGAGGTCAAACATTTTCGCCAGCAACTGTGTGCGAATACGTTCCAGGTGATCGATGGCATCCTGCAGCGGGGCCTGATTTTCGAAATCCACGGTACGTTTTATATCCGCGAGTTTATGGGCGATCTTGCGCACCGAAATCTCGGCATCTTTCAACTTTTTGCCGGACTGGGTAGCCGCGTCCCCGGCTTTTTCGGTGTAACTCACGACGTCTTGAATCGCGGCCCGGGCCTCATCGGTCTTGCCATCAGCATACAACTTGTCGGCGGCAGTGGTCTGGAGTTCCGCCACTCGCAGAGCCAGGCTAACCCGGTCCTTGGGAGCCGCGCTCTCGACCCGCGCCTTCAACTGATCAATCGTCTCATTATCCCGCGCGAATGCCGGCCACGAACTGGCCATGACGAGAATCAGCGCGAGCAGCCGCATATCACTTTACCTTTGGGTCGATAGTAATCAGACGGTGACGTGCCTGCCACTCCTGGTCGGGATACTGCCCATGGGAAGCATCTAGAAAAGCATGATAGTTAACGGAGGCATCCTTATAGTCGCGCAAGTGGTCATAAGCGGTCGCCCTCAGGAAGTAACCGATTGGAATTTCTCCCAAGAGCTTGGCACGGATATCGAGGGCCTTGATGGCCAAGTCGTAGTTCTTGTTTTCGTTGGCGGCGGCGGCAAGATCGCCATACGCCGGGCCCAAGTCGGGTTTCAGCTTAACCGCCCTCAAAAATTCCTGCTGGGCGGCCGGGAATTTATGTTGCTTCAGGTAGGCTTGGCCCAGCGCGTGATGTAGGGCGGCATCATTGGGATTGGCGGCAATCAGGGACTGGTACAGGGCTGCGGAGTCGGCGGACCTTCCGGCCGTCGTGTAGAGCTGAGCCAGCTCAGTCTGCGCTTCGCGGTCGCCGGGATCGATCTTCAACGCCGCCTGGAACTCCGATATGGCTGCATCGGTCTTCCCATCCGCAGCCAGCACACGAGCAAAAGCGGCATGCGCCGGAGCTGAGCTGGGATTTTGCGTCACCACTTGTCGCAGCATATCGCTGGCTTCGGCAAACCGGTTGCCCCGGGCATAGATTTTAGCGACTCCCACCAGAGCCGGAACCGATTTCGGATCGATGGCCAATACTTGCTGATATTCGTGTTCCGCCTCAGCGAAGTGGTTCTGCTTCTCGTAGATCGGCGCCGAGGCCAGGTGGGGCTCCGGATCGCCGGGCATCTGTACAGCTGCGGAGCGATAGGCCATCAGAGCCTGTGCCGGGTCACTCGATTCCAGCCGCCGGCCAAGCGCCATCCACGCCACCTCCTCGTTTTGCGGGGCATTTTCGCTCGGCTTCAGCTTGGTGGACGCGCGCAGGTATTTTTCCGCGTCTGGCTGGTTGGTTTTGGCCAACATCAGGCCAAGGTTGAGATTGGACTCGAAGACGTCGGGTTTGGCATCCACCGACTTGCGATACGCCGCGATCGAATCCTCAGGCCGTCCAATCGCGTTGTATAAGAATCCTAAGTCGAACCACGCCTGATAATTCCTGGGATCACGGTTAACGACCTGTTGCAGCAGGGGCTGGGCATCGCTATAGTTCTTGTTCTCGATATTGGCTTCAGCCCGAACCAGCTCTGGCGGCAGCGAAGGGTCATCCATGGCCACCTTGCGATGGCGCACGGTAGTGCCAGAGTCGAGCACTGGCGAACCTGAGTTCTGTCCGGCCGCGATCGTGCCGGCCGCAGAGAGTATCAAGACTAAGATGTAGCGAGGTTTCATATCACTAGCTGGTAGCCTGCGGACCCTGGCCAGGCTGTCGCCTCAACGTCCTTCCTTGGAGCTACGCTTGTCGGCCTTCGAGCTCGAAGCCCCCATCAGCATTTAAGATGCGCGCCAAATACCTACCCGTATAAGATTTTGGCAGCCGGGCAATCGCCTCGGGAGGGCCAGTTCCAACCACATACCCGCCGCGCTCGCCGCCTTCCGGTCCCAAGTCAATGACCCAGTCTGCCGTCTTAATCACCTCCAGATTATGTTCGATCACCAGAATC
Organism: Terriglobales bacterium; assembly: GCA_051986135.1. Taxonomy (GTDB): domain Bacteria; phylum Acidobacteriota; class Terriglobia; order Terriglobales; family Acidobacteriaceae; genus Gp1-AA122. The sequence goes on from JBPYDQ010000847.1 coordinate 16,507, forward strand.
GAACCGCCGGCCTCGATCAACCGGCGGAAGGCAGAAAGCAGCTTGCTGACATCATCGAAATGCAGCCCGGTGGTGGGTTCATCGAAGATGTAAAGAATGCGTTGCCGCCGGTGCGCTTCGTCGGGCTTTGCCGACCGGATCATCTCGCGTGATCCGGGCAGGTGCGCCGCCAATTTCATTCGTTGCGCTTCGCCGCCCGAAAGCGTGGTGGCCGATTGTCCCAGCCGCAGGTACCCCAGGCCCACTTCCTCGAGAACTCTTAACTTCTCCACAATCTTGGGCGCTCCCGCAAAGAATTGAAGTGCCTCTTTAACAGTGAGATGCAGCACCTCATGAATATTCTTGCCGCGGTAGCGCACCTCGAGGATCTGTGGTTTGTAACGCGTGCCTTTGCATTCCTCGCAGATCAATTCGACGTCGGCAAGAAACTGCATTTCGACCGTAACCGTGCCGTCACCTTGGCAATTTTCACAACGACCGCCAGGAATATTGAAGGAAAAGTGTCCGGCAGTGAAGCCACGCTTCTTCGCCTCGGGCAAAGAGGCGAACAGGTCGCGGATCGCGTCAAACGCCTTGATGTAGGTCACCGGATTGGAGCGGGGTGTGCGCCCGATGGGAGACTGATCGACAAGAATGACTTCATCTATAAACTGGTCTCCCTCAAGTTGCCTCCAGCTGGGCGCGGCCGGTTGAGCGCCGTTGACCTGTTTCTTGGCCGCGCACAGCGCCTTGTAAAGTACCTCATGAAGCAGCGTCGATTTGCCCGATCCGGACACGCCGGTAATTGCGACCACCATTCCCAGGGGAATGGTCAGATCGATGTCCTTCAAATTATGGGCGCGCGCGCCCGTGATGCGGAGCTGTTGTATCCCAGGTTTGCGGCGTGAGTTGGGCAGCTGAATGCGAAGCTCTTCCGCCAGGTAGCGACCCGTAAGCGAGCTTGCCTGGTGAACAATCTGGTCATAGTTGCCGGTGGCGATTACTTGCCCTCCGTTCTCACCCGCGCCCGGACCCAAATCAAGGATCCGGTCCGAGGCCCTCATGATGTCCGGGTCATGCTCGACAACCAGAATGGTATTACCCAAATCACGCAGTCCGTGCAGGATATTGATGAGGCGATGAGTGTCGCGAGTGTGCAGGCCAATCGATGGCTCGTCCAGCACATAGAGCGTTCCCACCAGGCGCGAACCAAGCGATGTGGCCAGCTGGATGCGTTGCGCTTCACCGCCGGAGAGTGTGGAGGAGAGGCGGTCGAGCGTGAGGTACTCGAGCCCGACTTCATTAAGAAAGCGCAAGCGCTCCCGGATTTCTTCCAGCAATTTTTCGGCAATGCCAGCTTCTTGGGGTGTCAGCTTCACGGCCGAGAAGAACCGGGCCGCCTCCTCCACCGTCATGCTCGAGATTTGGCAAATGTTTTGGCCATTGATCTTGACCTGGCGGGCTTCGGCGCGAAGCCGCGCGCCGTTGCAGGACGAGCAGGTCGAGTATCCGCGGTAGCGGCTCAGGAATACGCGTACGTGCAACTTGTACTTCTTACGCTCCAGGTGAGCGAAGAAGCCGCGCACGCCGAGAAAGCGCCCCTTACCCTCGATGACCAGGCCTTGCTGCTCCTGGTCAAGCTCTGACCACGGCACATCGAGCGGCAAATTGAGTGACTTGGCAAATCGCTTTAACTCGGTAAATAGCGGCCGGTACTTCGGTTTGGTCCAGGGTTCGATGGCACCCTCGCCGAGAGTTTTCGACTTATCCGGGATTACCAGGTCAAGATCAAAATCAATTGTGTTCCCGAATCCTTGACAGCGTGAACACGCACCATAGGGGTTGTTAAAGGAAAACAGCCGTGGTTCGGGCTCCTCATAATGCCGCCCGCAAACTTTGCAGTCGAACCGATTGGCGAAGCGAAGCTGCCGGGCACTTTCGCCTTCACCCGATCGAGTTTCAAAAATCACTTCGCCGGCTTCGCGATAGCAGGTTTCGATTGCATCCACAATGCGCGAGCGAGCGTCGGCTGAGACCACGATACGATCTGCGACGAAGAACACGGGTTGTGAGAAATCTACGTCCAGCAGCGATTCGGGCGTGGAGAACTCAAAGATCTGGCCTTTCTGATACAGCCGATTAAAACCGCGTTTCCTCAGATCAAAAAGCCGAGATTTAAGCAGGTCGGCATGCAAAGCCTGTTCTCTGGCGGCTGTTTTCTTGGTCAGCCTGCTTTTCTCCGGCTGTCTCGACGAGAGATGGTGAACTTCGAACGGGAAAACGACATTCAGCCCCGTGCCTTCTTCCATTGCCAGAACCCGATCCGCGACCTCGTCGACCGTGTCCTTCTTGACCTGGTTGCCGCAGTTCAGGCAGTAAGTTCGGCCGATGCGGGCGAATAGGAGCCGCAGGTAATCGTACACTTCCGTGGCCGTGGCGACTGTCGAACGCGGGTTGCGGGTGGTGTTTTTCTGTTTGATGGCGACGGCGGGAGCGATGCCATCGATCATGTCGGCATCAGGTTTCTCGATGCGCTCCAGAAATTGCCGGGCATAGGCAGACAAGGATTCCACGTAGCGGCGTTGACCTTCGGCATAGATGGTGTCAAAGGCGAGGGAAGACTTGCCCGATCCCGACACTCCGGTGACCACGGTCAAGCTATTGTGGGGGATCTCAAAATCGATGTTTTTCAGGTTATGGACGCGAGCGCCGCGAACAACAATCGATTCCGTGGACATTTTCACCGGTCGCCGCAATGCGACGGGGAAGTACCCCTCTGGTTGGTTCGGAAGCACTGCGGAATCTTTCTATTATAAGTGGGCCAGGGCAGACGCTCAAACCGCTGTCGGAGCGGCTATCAAGTGCCGCCAGACGGGGTGGGCGAGAAACACAGACGCCGCCAGCATCGCCGACTCGCGGCAAAGTCGGACTAACGGTTGGTCCGATTGGGGCAAGATGGCCCGACCGTTCGGTGGCGGAGCAGTCCGGGGTGGCGCTTGCCACGGCTGACCGGTCCGTGCTCGTTTCGATCAGAGTGATAAACAAGCTCACACACGGAGCTCAATTGGTCAGGATTCGGACTGATTCGATTCCGAGTCTCGTTTCTTGCTGTAGCGCACCGCCATTCCCACACCGACAGTCATAAAGCCCACAGGAGGGATCAGGAGGACGAGCACGGCTCGATTAATGGCATGCTGGCCGTCTTTGCTGGCGGCCGCGGCGGTCGAATAACACATGGCGCAGCCCTGAGCCCAGGCAGGACCCGCCCACAGCACCAGGAAAAGCACGAAGCTGGCAAGCCGTAGCGTCATTGCACTCCGTACTTGATAATGCGGAAAGCGTCCGGGAAGAAAACGCACATCATGGCCAGGCAGAACACAAGCGAACACATGGTGATCCACTTCATGCGTGACAATTCAAATTTCATGTGCATGAAGTATCCGATGATGAGCGCTGCCTTGACAATCGATAGCGCCATCAGAATGCTCAGCATCCTCACCGGTTCCATATTCTGGTAACCGAGGTAAACTTCGACGCCGGTAATCACCAGCAGCGCGCCCCAAACCCAAAAAAACTGCGCTTTCCCGTGATGCCGGTGTTGTTCGGCTACCCGCTCGGCGATTGCGACCTGAACTGCATCCATATTTTTTTCGGTCTCCTAGATAATTCTCGTAGACATAAGATAAACCAGCGGGAAAATGAACATCCACACAAGATCGACAAAATGCCAGTACAGCCCGGCGACCTCGATATCCGACGAGTCGTAGACCTTCGGCTTCAGCCAGAGGATTACGGTACACACCACCGCTGAGAGCAACAGCACGTGCGCCCCATAATGAAACGGACTGTAGGCTGGCGTCGCCAGCCAAGCCACCAGCCATAGTCCCAGCAGAACGGGTATAAACTTTCTCCCCAGGGCAATGATGCCCAGGTAAACCACTCCCAAGGTGACGTGCAGCATGTGCATGCCCGTCAGTCCGAAAAAGGTCGCCGGGAACTGCGGCACGGTTTTGCTGACGTCTGCAAATTCCTTGCTGGTTTCCGCCCCCGGAACGGCAGGAAACATGGGGAGGGTTAGGCCTTCCGCGATGAGGCGGCTCCACTCGCGGCCGTGCAAAATGACAAAGGCCGTGCCGCAGGCCATGGTCGCCAGCAGCCACAGGCGCACCGCTTTTGTCCTTCCGAAGACCGACGCCCGTACCGCCAGTACCATGGTCAAGGAACTGGTCAACAGGAACGCGGTCATGAAGGTCGCGTTGATGATGCTGCTCGAGTGAAACGGAGTCGGCCAGTTCGGGGTTGAGATTCGTCCATAGCTGTAAGCGTATAGCAGCGCTCCAAAGGTGAGCGAATCGGAGAGCAGGAACAGCCACATCCCGATTTTCTTGGAGTAAGTGCCGAATAAAGACGGTTCGTAAGCTGCTGCTACGCTGTGCTGTACTGCGACATCAGCCATCGTTTCGGTCTCCTAGCGGGCAAATTCCAGCAACGCGAAGATGTAAATCCACAAAACAGCCATGAAGTGCCAGTACCAGGCAGTTACGTCGACGACCACTCGGCGTGAGTCTACTGGCCTGTCGATCAGGGTAATGGTCGCCGCATAAAGCAGCGCGATAACCCCGCCTACCAGGTGCAAGGCATGCATTCCCGTCAGTAGATACACAAAAGAACTACTGGGGCTGGTCGCCAGGAAGAAACCCCGGTACTCAAGTTCCTGCCAAGCCGTCCACTGCCCGAACAGAAACATGATTCCCAGAGCCACCGTAAGGCCGAGCCAAGGGAATCTTCGCTCCTGGCCCAAAGACACCCCCGGAATCGAGCGCACCGGCGCTAGGGCCGACTCACGGGCGACGTCACGCCGTGCCTTTTCCATGGTCACACTGCTGATTATCAGAACGAAGGTATTCACCAGCAAAACGAGCCACGGCAGACTCACCGGCAACCAGTCATGGACATATCGATTCGTGTTCTCGTCGAGAGTAGGCAGGCCCTGCCGTACGATATAAGCGCTGGTCAGCGACACGAACAACATGATGACCGGCGTTATACCAACCGCCAGCCCCAAGCGAGCGCGCCGCAAGCGGTCGGTAAAGTCCGGTGAGCCGCCACCACCCGCGCCATCGCCACCTTTTCCCCCGGGGGGAGGAAAAATGCCGGCTCCACCATGGTTGATGCGAGGTTCCCTTGTACTAGTCGGACTCAAAATAGATCCTAATCAAGATGGCGCGCGGACACCCGTCCGCGGCTTTTAGTGCGCGGTAGCCGCAGCGGGATCGGTCTGCATGATGTAATCCCGCGAGGCACCCGGCACGCTGTATTCATACGGTCCATGATTGACGACTGGCGTCTGTCCCCCAAAATTGTCATGCGGAGGGGGCGTTGCCGTCGTCCATTCCAGTGTTGTCGCCTCCCAGGGATTATCCGGCGCCTTCGCTCCTTTCCGCATACTCCAGAAAAGATTGAAGAGGAAAATAAGCTGAGCGCTGATGGTGATGAACGCTGCATACGTCATGAACGTTTGCAGCGGTATCAGCTTGGTTTGGTAAGCCACTTCCGTGAACTGCGAGTAACGGCGCGTCTGGCCAGCCATGCCAAGGTAGTGCATGGGCATGAAGATCGCGTAGGTACCGATCAGCGTGATCACGAAATGGATCCTGGCCAGGCTCTCATTCATCATCCGGCCGAACATCTTGGGGAACCAGTAATAGGTAGCGCCAAATATCCCGAAGATTGCCGCCACACCCATGATCAAGTGAAAGTGCCCAACCACGAAATAGGTATCGTGCAGCGGGATGTCGAGCACCGGTTGCGCCAGGAACGGGCCACTCAATCCGCCCGACACGAACAGGGAGACGAAGCCGATGGCAAACAGCACCGGCGACTGCAACCGGATTTTCCCGCCCCACAGCGTGCCCAGCCAATTAAAGGTCTTGATGGCCGAGGGCACCCCGATAGACATGGTCATCAGCGAAAAGGCGAATGCGGAATACGGGCTCATCCCGCTCATGAACATGTGGTGTCCCCACACCATAAAACCTAAAAGGCCGATGGCCATGATGGCGTAAACCATGGCGCGGTATCCGAAGATCGGCTTGCGCGAGAAAGTGGATAGCAGCTGCGAGGTCACGCCCATGCCCGGTAAGATGGCGATATAGACTTCCGGGTGACCAAAGAACCAGAACAGGTGCTGCCACAGCAAGGGTGACCCACCCCTGTGGCCCATCACCTGACCATTGACCACAACCAGGGGGACGTAAAAACTGGTTCCCAGATTCCGGTCGAGCAGAAGCAGAATTCCCGCCGAGAGCAGCACGCCGAAAGCCAGCAATCCCAGGATGGCGGTTACGAACCAGGACCAGACAGTCAGAGGCATGCGCATTAGGGTCATGCCTTTGGCACGCAGATCCAGCGTCGTGGTAATGAAGTTCAGGGCGCCCATCAAGGAAGCGACACAGAAAAGAGCAATACTGGTGATCCATAAATCGGCGCCCAGCTGTTGTCCGGGCCCGGAATTGGATAGTGCACTCAGGGGAGCGTAGCCGGTCCACCCGTGGAGGGGAGGGCCCCCCGGAACGAAAAACGCTGCCACCAAAATCAGGAACGCAAGAAACGTCGTCCAGAACGACAACATGTTCAAGACCGGGAAGGCCATGTCCGGCGCGCCAATTTGAATCGGCAGGAAGTAGTTGCCAAAGCCGCCCTGCGGAGCCGTAGTCAGCACGAAGAACACCATGATCGTCCCATGTATGGTGAGCAGGCTAAGGTAGGTCTCGGGCTGAATCGTTCCTATCAGGGGTATCTTTGCCGCTGGCCAAATCAGGTGGATGCGCATCAGAAGCGAGAGGAACATCCCTAAAAATACCGCGGTGAGGGCCAGGAAGTAGTACTGTAGTCCGATTACCTTGTGATCAAGACTGAAAATGTATTTTCGGATGAAGCCTTGAGGGGCCGCGTGCGCATGTACATGTGCCGTAGTTGCCATTTACTGTTTTGCCGCCTCCCGTTCGGCAATCCACTTGTCGAAATCCGCCTGGCTGACCACCTTCACTACGCCATGCATCTTGTAATGACCCAGGCCGCATAGCTCGGCGCAGGCGATTTCGTAGTCGCCGACTTCAGTCGGGGTGAAATGCATGTGAATTCTTAAGCCAGGAACCGCGTCTTGTTTGAAGCGAAACGCGGGTACAAAAAAGCTGTGGATGACGTCGACCGCGCGGAGCTGGAGATCGACCTCGCGGTTTACAGGCAGGTACATAGTTCCGGCGACGATGTCATCTTTGGCGGCGGGATCGCTGGTGTCGAGTCCGATCGCCGCCTCGTTGCCCGAGGATGGATCCATCAGCTGGGGCTTCGTGGCTCCGAACTTACCGTCCGCTCCCGTATATCGGAAATACCAGGCAAACTGCATACCTGTGACTTCGACCTGTAGCGCGTCGGGCTTGGGCGGCTCAAAGCGCTCGGCGGCCCAGATCGGGCTGCCGATCAGGTTCAGTCCTATGAAGAGGATAGCCGTCAGCGCTGTCCACATCACTTCGAGCTTGGTGTTTCCGTGCGAATACTTGACCTTGCGGGCATCGCCGCGGTCGCTGTACTTCCACACCAGATATCCCAGCGCACCTTGGGCCAGCACAAAGACGATGCCCATGAGCACATAAGTCAGATCGAATTGGCGATCAATCGCGGGCGCGGCTGCCGCCACTCCCTTGGGAAGCCACCACGTCTTTGCCGCGAAAAAGTAAGTACTGATGAAGGTAATCAGCCAGATAATGCAGAGAAGCGCGAGGCCCATCCACTAGCCTCCCCTTTTCTAAGTTTTAATCTCTCCCAACCTCCGCTGCGCCCGCCGAGTTTTTGAGGGAAGCTGCGGCTGGCCAGGAAGTCTATCACATCTGTGTGCGACGTATGCACCCGCTCCGGTGTGACTATGATTGTAGTGGCCCGTTGTAGAACGTAACCGAGACCTACGACATTATCTCCTAATTTTATCGCTGTCCCAATCCCGATTCAGCACGGGAATTCCATGCCATCCGTATAGAACCCCGACCAGTTTGGCCGACCCAGGTACAATCGTTCCGCATGCGCAAGAACAGCCATGGCCGTGGTCACGATACCCTCGACGTACGCTTGCCGAAGAACTACTGCTTCGCTTGCGGCAAGAACAATGCCGAAGGTATGCGCCTGAAATTTTCCTATGACCACGAGCGCGACTGCTTCGTGTGCCGTTTTCGCCTCGGCAAACGCTATACCGGACCGCCCGGACACGCCCATGGCGGTATTATCGCTACCATTCTCGACGAAGCCATGGGCAAGGTGAATAAGCTTCGGCAGGTAGTTGCCCTGACCTCCGAGATCAGGGTCAACTATCTCAAGCCAGTTCCGCTGAACAAGCCTCTGCGCGTCGAGTCACGGGAGCTGCGCGTGCGCGGAAGGCGCCACATCAATATGGCCGAGATTCTGAATGGCAGCGACGAAGTGCTGGCGCGCGGCCGGGGAACGTTTGTCGCCATCGATCCCGATCGGATGTTCGCCAGGTTTGTGGACCGATAACCGGTCGGCCATCGATGTGCGCGAATGTTTCGCGGGCCACCCCGCCGGTCACCGAACTCAGACCTTTAGCGCTTGTGCCAGTTGCTCAACGCCGCGCCCCAGCTCTCGAACATCGACGGCTGCAAATCCCAGCACCAGCCCATCCTTTCTGGCTCGCCCGGCGGCGTAACGGCCGAGAGGAATAGTTTCGACCCCGCGTCGCTCCGCCTCAGCAGCAGCCTGCTCGGCGCTCATGCCATTTTTCAGCCATCCCACCGTCTGCAGCCCGGCTTCGACGCTCGAGATCTCCAGCACACCGGCCAATTCCGCGCGTGCTCCCTCCAGCAGAACCGTTAAACGCTCCGCGTACATTTCCCGCATGCGCCGGATGTGGCGGGCAAAGTGCCCTTCGGTGATGAAATCGCAAAGAATCGCCTGTTCCAGCAAAGGGGGATGGTGCGTGCTGACCGACTCGGCGGCCGCAAATATATCCACCATCTCAGGGGGCACCACCAGATAACCCAGCCGCAGGGCAGGGAAAAGCACCGCCGTGAAGCTGCCCGCGAAGATAACTACACCCGAACGGTCAAGACCCTGCAACGCGGGAACCGGCCGTCCCGAATAGCGGTATTCGCTATCGTAATCGTCCTCGAAGATCAACGTTCCCGAGCGGCGCGCCCACTCGAGCAATGCCAGGCGGCGGCGCAGAGTCATGGTTACGCCCAAGGGAAACTGGTGTGCAGGAGTGACGTATACAAGGCGGGCACGCTGCCAGCGGCGGATTCCGAACTCAAGGTCCAATCCTTCCGTATCCACCGGTACGCCGCGAATGCGTGCGCCGAGCGCGCGAAAAACGACGGCTGCTCCGGGATAGCCGGGTTCTTCCATCCATACCGGCTCGCCCGGATTGAGGATCACGCGCGCGGTTCGGTCGAGCGCCTCTTGCGCTCCCGAGAGAATAAGCACCTGATCGGCAGTGCACTTGACGCCTCTCGATGTATTCAGATAATCCGCAACTGCCTCGCGCAAGGGGCGATATCCCAGGGCCTCGCCTCCCTCTAGCAGGTGTGCGGAGACTCGCCGCAGCCGGCGCGCCGCCACCTGCGCCCAGAGCGTCATCGGAAACTGATCGAGCGCTGGCTGATTGGCGCGGAAGGCGCGAATGGGACCCGCCGGGCTCGCTTCGAAGGGCGATAGGCGGCGGGCGTAGGAAGAGAACACCACTCGCCGGTGCGGCAGAGTCTTTTCCGGGCTAACTCGCCCCACCTGCAGTAGTCGTTCCGGCAAAACGTGCGTGACATAAGTCCCGGATCCGGTTTTGCCCTCGACGTACCCCTCTGCTTTAAGTTGTTCAAATGCCGCCACAATGGTGGCGCGCGCCAAACGGTACGTGCGCGCCAAATCACGCGTTGCCGGCAGGCGGGAACCTGGATGCAGACGGCCCTCGAGGATGGCCAGGCGCAACGATTCATAAAGCCAGCGATAGAGGCTGGCTCCCGTCGGCGGGGCCGGCAAACTCAAGGGTAAAGTGGTGGCCTTGCGCGCCATAGAAGTGGTATGGTCAGAATACCGTAAATGGTTCTTGCAGCAATACCAATATTTGACTAGCCTGTCTGCAAGATTGTTGTCCCGAGCGAGCTGGGCGAAGCGAAAGGAAAGTAGAGTACCGGGGAAGCCTGGGTTGTCTTTTGGCACCCCATCAGGCTTTTCTCCGCCGGGGCGGCAGCCGGATCCTGAGTGGTCCAGAAACGAGAGTGGCATCATGGCAAACAATGGCAGTTCCAACGGCAATTCCGGCCCGCGCCTGAAGACCGGTCTGGCTGAGATGTTGAAGGGCGGCGTCATCATGGACGTCACCAATGCCGAGCAGGCAATCATTGCCGAGAAAGCCGGGGCAGTCTCCGTTATGGCGCTGGAACGCGTGCCGGCGCAGATTCGCGCCGAAGGTGGCGTGGCACGCATGGCGTCGCCCAGGAAAATTCGCGAGATCATGGACGCGGTCTCCATTCCCGTGATGGCCAAGTGCCGCATCGGGCACTTCGCCGAGGCTCAGATCCTCGAGGCATTAGGCGTCGACTACATCGATGAGTCAGAAGTTCTGACGCCAGCCGACGAGGCCCATCACGTCGACAAGCATGCCTTTAAAGTGCCGTTTGTGTGCGGGGCGCGAAACTTGGGTGAGGCTTTGCGACGCATTGCCGAGGGGGCTGCCATGATCCGCACCAAAGGCGAGGCGGGTACCGGCGACGTGGTTCACGCCGTGAAACATATGCGCCAGATCATGTCTGAAATCCGCGGCTTAACGGTGCTCCGCGAAGAAGAGCTTTATGCCCGTGCCAAGGAACTCGGGGCGCCGTTCGAGCTGGTACAGCTGGTCGCCAGAGAAGGGAAGCTGCCCGTACCGAATTTCTCCGCCGGCGGAATCGCGACTCCCGCCGACGCGTCACTGGTCATGCAATTAGGGGCAGAATCGGTGTTCGTCGGTTCCGGCATCTTCATGGCCGATTCGACCCACTTCGCAGATCCAGCCGATGCCGAGCGCCGCGCTCACGCAATCGTGCGCGCAGCCACGCATTACAATGATCCTAAAGTATTACTTGAAGTCAGTGCCGACGTCCCCAGTGCTATGAAGGGGCTGGCCGTCTCCGCCCTGGATCAAGCGCAGATGCTGCAGACCAGGGGCTGGTAGCAAGCGCGGTTGGCACGAGGCACCTAACATTTGGGGCCAAAGAACGCGGCCGCAGTGCCGAGGGCTAAATGCCAAGTGCCAACTGCCGAGTGCTGTTTTATGAAAATTGGCGTTCTTGCTGTCCAAGGGGATTTCGACGCTCACCGCCGCCGCCTGGAAGAGCTGGGCGCAGCTGTGATCTTGGTGCGTCAGTCCGCGCAACTCGATGAGGTCGATGGGCTCGTCATTCCTGGCGGCGAGTCGGGAGCGATCCTGCGCATCCTGGGGCCGGAGGGAATGGAAAAGCTCAAGCAGTTCACCGAGGTGAAACCGACGTTTGGCACTTGTGCGGGAGCAATTCTGTTGGCCAAGGAAGTCACCAACCCCGATCAGGCTGGTCTGGGTGCGCTGGACGTAAGCATTCGCCGCAATGCCTACGGTCGCCAACTGGACAGCTCAATCCGCGAAGGTCAGCTGGGAGACTCATCGATCGAAATGGTTTTCATTCGCGCCCCCAAGTTCGAGCGCCTGGGACCGGGAGTGGAAGTTCTGGCTACTGAGGGCAGGGACCCGGTCGTCGTACGCCAAGGAAAAATCATGGCGGCAACTTTCCATCCTGAGCTGAGCGAAGATACTCGGCTACACCAGACGTTTCTCGACCTGATCGGAGACGGGAGCAGATAGCCTCTCGAGCACCCGTCAGTGTCTTAATTATTGATGACCCGCCGGGGTGCGATTCCTTGACCGCCGCATTGCTCCGGTCACATGCAAAATCTCCCAAGATTTCGATTGCACCCGAACAGGAGGCGCCCCCATGCATGGAGCGCGATTTCGCCGCATCCTGATTCTCTGGCGCAAGCCTGTCGGGATAGGTTTCGAGCGGCACATGTAGTCGACAACAAGTCCGGCAAGCGATTAGGGCGTGCGGCGAGAGGCAATGCGGAGACGTCAGCCGGGTCAAACTTCAGCTTGGACCCGATAGGGTGGCGACTGAGCCGCTTTCGAAAACTTCCAATACTCTTGCCTGTGCATAACGAATCTCCACGCGCGGCTCCCATCAAACGGCGGACTGGATACGCCCCCTCCGCCGAGCAGACCTGCACACTTGCCGTGGGCGCATGCGATACGAAGCTAAACAACAGAAGGCAGGATGAGTTCACGGACCAGAAAGAAGACGTGGAGAAGGACTCCTTCTGCTGAATTCGACCGACCGATCTCCAGTTTCGTTTTGAACACTTACTTGACTAGTTTCCTGTGTGGGCCTCAGCAAGCGCTTCATCCTCCGGAACGATGAACGCATCGACGCGCAAACCGTCCGGTAGTTCGAGGCCCCCATCAAGTTCCACCAGTATCTCCAGAATCTTGGTGTCCACTTTTTCCGTGGGCTCGTCGGTTCGTACGTTTTTGGGCCCCAGTTGCTGGCCGACGCGCACCACCCGTCCCCAGAACTTCTGCTTGCCGTAGGCATCGGCGGTAACGTAGGCTCTTTGTCGCATGCGCACTTTGCTGACATCGGTTTCGTCCACATCCACGCGCACGCGCAACGTTTTGCGGTCGCCGATGGTCAGGACAGGGTCAGGCACGGTTGAAGAATTCGAAACGCTCTCCCCGCTGCGATGATGTTTACGCAGCACGGTACCATCGATGGGAGAGCGAATAAACGTCTTCTGGTATCGCGCTTCCGCCTCAGCGAGCTCTGAGCGTGCCAATTCGAGATCGGCTTCGGCCAAGGAGCGATCTTCCTCGCGCGCGTTGTCGTCGACTAGCGAATGCTGCTCAACCGCCGACTGATATTTCGCCTTGGCCACGTCGGCTTCGCGGGAGTAGCGGTCAATTTCCTCGCGCGAAATCACACCCGCGGAGAAGAGCTGCTGGCGGCGTCGCCATTCTGATTGCGCATTCTCCAGGACCGCCTTGGCCTCATTGACTTCGGACCAGGCTTCCGCGCGCTCCTGCCGGCGCGCACCGTTAATCACCTTGCGCAGGGCGGCTTGCTTGGCGACCACATTGGCCCGAGCTGACTCCACTTGGGCGCGGTAATCGGCATTTTCGAGTTCGGCCAGCACTTCACCATGGCAGACAGCATCGCCCTCTTCCACTTTCACCAGCTTCAGCCTTCCGCTCAGCTCAGAGCCGATCTTAATGTCCTCCGAGTGCGGCTCGACACGGCCAGGGCCGGCAATCAACTGGAGTTGGTGCGTCACCATGGGTGCCGCCGCGGCAGCCGACGCATCGTGCGAGCGTCTGGCTGCCAGCACCAGCGAGAAGGTAAGCAAAAATGCTGCGAGCCCGATCAACAGAGGGGCCCGGTCTTTTATGAAATTTCCGATTGCAGAATTGCCGGTCATAGCTTTCTCCAGACGTGTTACTTTTCCCTCACCGGAACTTTGACACTCTCGCTTTTCTCCCAATGACAATCTCTCGATCTATTGCCTCAAGGTGGCGGCAGCTCGAGAGAGGTTATGCACCAGCGACACCGCCGGCGCCAGCTCAAGTCCTGCAGCCTGTGCAATTCGACCGTCTTCAATTTTCACTATGCGATCGGCGAAGTCGAGCACGCGCGAATCGTGCGTAACGATCACCACCGCTCGGCCTCGTTGGTGCGCCAGTTCGCTCAACGTCTCCATCACATTCCGCCCGGTATGGGAATCCAGCGCCGCCGTAGGCTCATCGGCAAGGATGATCTGGGGATCGCCCGCTAGTGCTCGCGCAATGGCGATACGCTGCTTCTGTCCCCCGCTGAGGTCAGCGGGAAAGCTGCCATACTTCGACCTCAGCCCAACCTGCTCCAGCAATTCGTGCGCGCGTTTTTTTGCAGCCGCCGCGGAAACACCCTTCAAATCGAGCATCAGCTCGACGTTTTCCCCGGCGGTCAACGTCGGGAATAAGTTGAACCCCTGAAACACAAAACCGATGTGCTCCAGCCGAATCGCGGGCAGGTCTTTCTCCCGCAGGCTGGTGATTTCGATCCCCGCAACGCGCACGCTACCGGAAGTCGCCGTCAGAATGCATCCCATGATGGAAAGCAGCGTGGTCTTGCCGCTCCCCGAAGGGCCCATGAGCATGAGCAGCTCGCCGGCATGGGCGTCGAGATCGACTGCGCGAAGCGCGAGCGTCCCCGCGCTCCCCTCCGCGTAGGTTTTCGTGAGGCCACGAACCGCGATTGCGGGCTGCATTTTTGAGTCTCCCCGGGCTGTAAGCCCCTTTAAACAACCTTCATGGTCCTGAGGACCGGTCTTGCGCGCATTACCCCCTGAACACCAGCGCCGGATCGATCCGCATAACTTTGTTGATCGAAACCAGCGCTGCTCCCACGCACATAATCAAGGTGACAAAGAACATGCCCACGGCCATCGGGGAAGGCATCAAGATCGCCGCCCCCCCGGCCTGGCTGGCGTGCACAACGAAGGCGCTTACGATCATTCCCAGCACATACCCGATCACCGCGCTGATTGCCGCCTGCTTCATAATCACCTTGTAGATGTAACTGGCAGGCGCGCCCATTGCCTTCAACGTCCCGTATTCGCGGAGGTGATCTATCGTCGTCGCATAGATGGTCTGCGCTACCACCACGAATCCTACGACCAGCCCTAGCACCGCTGCGATCAACACGGCCACGCCCGCGCCGGTCGTGAACATCCAGTAGAAGGTCGTCATATGGCTGAACTCCGCCGTCCGAAAAACCTCCACATCCTTTAAGCGTGCAAGCAGTCCGCGCCGCACCGTCTCCAAATCACTTCCCGGCGCCACTCTCACCAATATGAAAAGCGTCTGGTCTTCGCGCAGCCCGGTATAGTTCTGCGCGTTCTTGAAGGTGGTGAACACGTAGGGCGAAGTCGTGAAGGAGCGAATCCCGCGCGTGAAACCCACCACTCGCGCGCGATGGCCTCCGATTTCGAAGACCTCGCCCACGCGAGCGACGCCCAGCTTGGACTTGTAGAGCTCGTCCAGAATGATCGCATCCGGAGCCTTCAAATCCTCCACACGTCCCTCGACCAGATTCCAAGGCCTTTCCAGATTGTCATCTACATTGATACCGACAATCTGCACCGACTCTTCGCCGCCGTCGTGCCGCTTCCATTGCGTCCAATGGGCAATGATCTTTTGCGCATCCGCGACACCGGCAACCGCCCGCGCCTGGTTCAACTTGCGCTCGCTGAAAGCGACCCCCTGCTCTACGTAAGGCACGTTTTTCGCTGTGATCCACAAGTCCGCGCCCGAGTGATCAATCAGGTTGGAAGTGGCCGCTGTGAACCCGAAGAACAATCCCAGCTGCACCACGATCAACACTACAGAAAACACAATTCCCGTAAGCGTAACCGTCAGCCGAACTTTGTCATGAAACAGATTCCGCTGCGCCAGAGGAGGCATGCTTACCTTCCCTTTTGACTAAAACGCTGTAAGCCCCGGAGCGTCACATCAAGCATCATCTCTGCCTGATCCTCGAGCGGGCGCCACTTGACCCAAGGGTCCTGGCCTTTAGCAATGTTCAGCGAAATCACGCCATGCACGGACGACCACAGCGTCTGCGATACCAGCTCCGCATCCTTTACCTCTCTACGGAAGCATCCCGCGTCGATCGCCTCCTGTACTGCCCACTTCAGCAGGGCATAGGCATCCATCTCGGGATTGCCCATAATCTCCCTATCCTTATCGTCCGGCTCATGCGCAGGATGGGGCGTCATGAACATGAACACATAGTGGTTGGGAAAGCGCAGGCCAAACTGGATGTAACTCCGCCCGATCTGTCGCAGCCGCGCGATCGGATCGGAGGGCATCGGCACACTCTGCATCATTTGCTGTAAACGCGCGAAATCCTGCCGGCACAGCTCGTGGAAGAGTTGCAATTTGTCGGCGAAGTGGACGTAGATGGCCGTCGGCGTGTATTCGATCTTCTCTGCCACGCGGCGCATCGAGACGCCCTCGTACCCCTCCGTGACGAACAACTCGCGCGCCGCGTCCAGAATCTTGTCGCGCGTCTCTGACCTCTCGCGCTGGCGTCGTTCCTTGACTCCCATAACGACGGTTCCTTAGTTAACGATGTTAACTTAACG
>JBPYDQ010000848.1:0-4647 GCA_051986135.1 Terriglobales bacterium
AGGGCCGAGCAGATGGCCGACAGCCTTAACAGGCGGTCTCCGAAAAGCACGTCCATGCAGTACTTGCTTCTGCCCATGCTTTCGCCTCTCCATCGCCCTACAAAAGACAATCCCGCCAAGGCAGTTAGGAACTGGCACCATTTCATCCTCGTCCGCACTGGGGAAAGTTGTTTACGTTCCCACCAAAACAATTGCACTCCAGTTACGGTAGTTTGTGGGCATTCGTAGAGTTGAGCCGGAAACACGATCCGCAGGGGAAATTCCAAAACGAGTTCTTGCGCACCTATATCTTCAGCGCCGTCTATGGATTTCCTTTCGATAACTGTCCCAACTGTGCCCCTCTAGAATTCCTTCGTATCGGAAGGGCATTTCGTCTTGTCTGGACTTGGAAGGTCCTTCGAGACCAGCCCAAAAGACCCACGGTTCCCCACCAAGTCGCCGACGGGATCGCTGCGGCCGGCGTGCACTTGATGGTCAATCCATCGGCAGAGGAAATCGATCCAGACCAGTCGGTAATCCAGCTCAGAAGATCTTCTTAGGCCGCCGTCTGGCAGGTTCCATTCGCTCGGGCGGAGCGGGGGCACTGATCGTCACGTAGTATCCGTCCCGGATCCGGAGTGAAGACTCCATTATTTGAGTGTTCGGGTTCACGTGGGGTTCTTCTTCGAGCTTGGCGACCAGAGAGCGTGCCCTCTTCAGCGCCATCTCGTAGTCGTCGACACGGAAAGAACAAGAGGAGGCCGTTACCAGGTGAAGCCTCATTCGGGCTCATCAAGGAGGGATGCTCGTGCGCGCCCCACTGGTGCAGGTAAAGCAAGGGTTCCATCCGTATCCACTATCTGACCAAAGTAGTCGGCGTAAACGACGTTCCCGGCAGCTTCGCCGCCGAGTACGTGACCTCCGATATGTCACTCACACGCTCGCCACGTAATGCCGAGACACCGACTTCACCCTGAGAGCGAACTCAGTGTCTCGGCTTTGGATAGCGACAGACTGTTTCAGAGATTTACTAAGCGGCCGATGCAGCTAATCTCTTTCCCACTCCTTCGGGAGCAACAATATGCTTGATCAGACGGCGTGTCCGTTCAGCAAAAGCGAGCTTATCGGCGAGACAACTCTCCAGCAATACGCCGACACCGAAGTGCCCAGTGGTGTCGGCCATTTCGATCAAAGCCATGTATTCACCAATGCGAAGATGAACGAGTTGCTTCGCTTTGGCAAGGATGAACAGCTGTCGTACCACTGGAGACTGAATCTCGGCAAGGTCCTTGCGGAAGTCCTCAACGATGATGTCGTGCAAGCGTCCAGTAAACTTGACGGGCTTCTCCCCGATCAATTTGAAACACTCATCGAGTGTCGCCTGAATTTTATCTGATATGAAGACTCGGGCTTCCAGAGCCTCTTTTACGTCTGGACGTTCCGCAATCTTGCTCAGCTCTTTGAAAATCTCTGTAGTGCGCTCATTGCCCTGCCTCAGATTGCTTAGCAAGACTACGAATAACTCTTTGGGGTCCCTAATAGGCATGTTTTCTCCTTTGCAGGGAAAGACTAGAACCTTCGCCCAAGGATCACAAGCCGCAGAAATGCTATCGGCGCAATCTAATATTCCCTAGAGCGAAAAATGTTCACGGACCGATTATTCAGTGTTGAGCTACACCTATGCCCGTTGAGTCCTATGTCGCTGATTCACCAGCTTGTAACATTTCTGTGATGAATCCTGCCGGGGATTCGGGCAACATTTTGTAGGCGATTGTTCCCCCAAGATCACAAGAGATGAATGATGGCTGAACTGGAACGTTCCGTTCAGCTCTTTGCTAGCGGTATCGTGCTGGTAGACAGGCGCTCTCCTGTAGCCATGGACCTGCGTAGAGGCACTTCATACCAACCGGGCATTGGCCCCTTTGGCGAAGACGCGACCGTCAGCATGGTGATGAACGAGATAGGCGCACACTTTGCAAACGGCTACCAGAGCTGCTGTGTTCCGTACCCGTCCGATCCCCGCAAGAAGTGTGACCTATGTTTTAGTAAGACACCCGAGTGGGAACTGGCGCTGGACTCTAAAGCTGCTGAGGGTCATGGGCGACAACGGCAAGACGAATGACTCCATATTGATGCGCATCCTGTCCCCGTACCCCTAGAATCGAAGTGCGCTCACCGACTGCAAGAAGCTCCGGGAATCGGGTTTCGCCTGTCCGAAGGGCATCGTCATATACGGGTACGACTACGACGACTGGCAAATGGAGTTAGCCATCTCGGCCTTCGAGCGGCTGGTCGGAGAGTTGTGGGTGATTCGCGGAATGTTGGGGGATGAACTGTTTAGTCTGCTACGTGGGCCTTCGCACGTCTGTGACCGGAATCACAGCCCGCACGCGTCAGGGCTGGTCGTTAAGCATAGTCATTGCATTCACCGTTGGTGCTGGCAGCTAAACGCAGATCCTGCGAGCACCGTTTTTGTAGAACCACACATCTTTTGGCAGGTGCGCCGCGTCGGTGATCGCGCCGCACTTCATCGCTAAAGGGGTGACGTAAGTATCCGGCTGGCCGCCGGAATCGTCACGTCCGCATCCGCCATTAAAAATAGGGAAAGGCCAAGGGATTCGGCAAGAAGTGGCTGCCATGCCACAGGTTTCGGCTCGAGAGTTCGAACGCTTGCCGTTGCGTGTTCCTGAGTTTCTGAATGGAGTGCCCCTGCACGACGTTTGGGCCGTTGGTGTGCCGCTTACGCGCGCCGGAATCACACTCGACGAGTTGTACGCGCGGCAGCGAATCGTCCCTTCACTCCGTCTTTGCTGGTTCGCATGCTGTTCAATATCCGTTTCTTCATTGGACGGAATTTTTGGTTGGGACAGCGAGCTGGGTGCGGGTGCGTGTGAAACCTTCGCAATGTCCGACGGAACGGAAGCTCACCAAACCGAACTAACGAATTAAGCCGAACTAATATAAAGAAGAGGAGACGCTACAACGAAGAGGAGATTTTATGAGAACGATCAGGATCATCGAACATATCTCGCTCGACGGCGTGATTCAGGCGCCTGGCGGCCCAGAGGAAGATACCAGTGGCGGCTTCAAGTACGGCGGATGGTCGGCGCCGCATGACGACCCTGGTGGAGGAGAAGCCATTGTCGCGGCCCACGGCGACGCTTTCGATCTGCTGCTTGGCCGTCGAACCTACGATATCTGGAGCGGCTTCTGGCCGAAAGCCCCGAAGAGTCCGATGGCGGACAGCATAAATGCGGCGACGAAATACGTCGCGACCCACAGGCCGAAGAGTCTTGAATGGGGGCCGGTCGAGAACCTTGGAGCGGACATCGTCGAGGGCGTTCGCCGCATCAAGGCACAAACAAAGTCCGGGCCGCAACTGATCGTCTGGGGCAGTTCGACGCTGACCTCGGTGCTGCTCGAACACGGGCTTGCGGATGAGGTCGTGCTGCTCGTATTTCCGGTCCTGTTAGGCACCGGCAAACGTATCTTTGCGGATGGAACTCCGCCACGTGAACTCGCGCTCGTCAGCACGAAGGCTGTCCCCTCGGGCGTCATCATCAGCACCTACAAGCCGAGCGGCCCTTTGCGGACCGGCACATACGGCGACGCGGCGGAGTGAGCCGACGTTAGAGATCATCGCGGAAACGGGGACAGACGGAACGTTCCCCAATTTTCCAAAAATATTTCGCCTCTGCCGTCGATTTTCTCGGGTAGCGTCGAATTGGCCGATCTTCTCTAGAAGCAGGTGGGTGAACTCCTGCCGTCTGCCGGATCGACGTCCGAGGCGGAGCAAATTCCCGAGAGTGAACCAACGGATTGGTTCAGGCCAGGCACAACGGTGACCCGTTCCCATTCTCCCCTCCACTGATTCCAACTCAACCTCCAGCCTGGCGCTGCAGCTGACCCTCTTCTAGTAATCGGCAAGTGGGAAGGGCCGCAGAAACCTTTTCAAACTCCCATGAAATTCCATCGACTCAGCCTTGCCGACGCCGGCAAGAATGCGCCGAGTCCTCGCGCTCGCTGGTGCTCGTATTGCAAGCGCAACAAGCATCACCTTTGCTCGGGATTCCGACGCGTCAACCACGGTCTTACCGTTCGCTGTGAGTGCCCTCACCGTGAACGGCAGGAACCAAAGCCGGCGGCTGGTTCTGAACCGGCCGCCACGTACTACTCCAGCCTGTCCGCTTGATCTTTTTTCCAAAGGAGAGCCTCTTTATGCTCGCAACCACCGACTCCAAGAACCAAGCTGTCTCGAAACTCGAATCGCTTGAGCGTGGCCGATCGCGCGCCGCTAACGTTATCGATCACGTCATGTGCCACCAGCCGACCGATCGCCTGATCCGGGGTGACGCCCTGCAATTCCGCGCCGCCGACAACCTGCTTGAAATCCTGATCACCGTACCCGACCGAGAACAAGGAAAGGTCGACCAGACCCTGCAGCGCAATGCCATCTACCAGATGGCCCAGACTACTGATATGCCGGTAAAGTTCCTCGACAGTCAGCAGGCTGTCGCCGAGCCGTGGGGCCGCGAACTGCTGGCCCACAATCTGCAAACCGTCTTCAACTGCCGCCGTCAGAATAAGCGCTATCTGCTCCGTTCACTGCAGCAGGTTGCGAGGAGTCCTCTCGGATTCCTGCCGCCGCATCGACTCACGGCCTGTGGT
>JBPYDQ010000849.1:0-5049 GCA_051986135.1 Terriglobales bacterium
GGCTCGCACGAACATGCAAATCAAGGAATTATGCGAGCATACTGGCCCTGGCAAGATCTCCATGCAGAAGCTTGGGGTAAGTTTCAGTTCTCACGGGACGAGGCAAACCGGCTGCGCACTGCTGTCCGTGCGCGCCTACTTAATCGCCCACAGGAGATCGACTATTCACCTATCGTTCAGATGGCCACAGAAAGCAAAATCGCACCGCGTTATTGTGAACGATACCGAAATGATGTGCTGCCAGCTTCAATCACTTGCTGACCTTCCACCTCGGCGTCTGGCCGTCACATGCGATGAAGCAATGTGGAAATGTCTTCGCCAGAGCAATCATGCCGAGCGAACTGAAACGGCCTTCACAAAATCCCAAAGTTGCTGATTGTCGAGCTTTGACAGTCCTCCACGGGGGCGCATGGAGCACCATCGCTGAGCTTCGTCAGGCCCTTCTTCACGAGCTGAAGCATATCCGTTGTAACTGTTCACTGGGAGAGTGATCTGGACTGACAGGGTCGCTGGAACTGGATACGATGCTGTTGGCTTACACATTTGGCTGAAACTTCCTGCTCACCGTGCTATCACCGCCAGTTCGGGTCCTTGCAGTTGTTACTGGGTGCGAAACAGGGTTCGACACGCTCTTCTCCCCAGATCTTTTTTCCCGCACGTCTCGGATTCCTCCTGTACGCTTCGTTTCTTTCCGCGAAATATCTGTCGATGGCGGCCTTGCAGGCTTGCACAGATTGGTAGTCGCTGTTGTGGAGAATCGCTTTTGCCATACCGCTGAACACGGACTCGATAACATTGAGGAATTGAGCCGACGCGGGGAGGGGCATCAGTTTCACGAAGGGCTTTGCACGAGGGTCTCTCTGAGCGGCTGAATTTACTTCTGAAACGCGTTCATTGAGCTTAGCTGAAACATGCCAGGAGGCTGCATCCCAGGAAAGGTAAAGACAGCGTTGATTGGAATATTGCTGCAACAAGATGTCGAGAAGCCGGATCATCTCGTCGGTATTTTTCTTCGCCGAGAAGAAGTGGGTAACCTGATTTGTGGAGAGTTCCAGCGCTGCAGTAACGATCAAGCGTTCTTTGCTTCGCTGTCGTTGCGGTACAACTCGGACCGTGTCTTTCGGCGTTAACGCTACCCCGCCCCGCATCCTCACGGAGAAGGGGCCAAACTCATCTATCGAGAAGAACTTCTCATCATCTCGCAGAGTTGAGAGCACGCGAGTGAGTTCCTGCAGCTTCTCGCGATAGTTCGGGTCGGGACTGGTCAGTACGCGGCGCGCCTTCTTAAAGGTATAGCCTTCCGCGATCACATATTCCGAAATCGTGCTTTTGCCGATGGGCTGACCGTATTGCTTTTCAAAAGCCTGAGCAAGGGTTTTCAGGCTCCACGATGCTCTGTTGATCCCATGTATCTGGGGAGTCTCGTGCAGAATCTCGATAATGTGATCCCGCTTCTGCTCCATTTCGGCGAGTTTTTTCGAGCCCTGTCGTCGTTTGTTAGCGCGCAAGGCAAGGATACCCTGCTGTTTATAGCCGTTGATCCAGCTTTTCACAATCCGACAGGATTTCTCCACTTTGGAAGAGAGATTCGTCGTCCCTATTCCTTTGTGCGAATCAATCACTACCACTGCCTTGGCCCACCTGGTTCTGTCGTTCGATCGACGCCATCTCTTCAGCTCATCCATATCTTCTTGAGTGATGCGAGGAACCTGCCACTTCGTGAAGAGGGATGTTGACAGCCCCTGCGCTTCTCACCATGAACGAAAGTGCGCAGCAAACTGGGAGTATCCGTAACCCTCTGGATGGTGCGTTTTGTATTCGGTCCAGCGTTGCTTCAGATTCTCGGTGCGTTCGGTCAAGTTCGCTTGTATCTGAGGGAAAATGGCGAGCAAGGTAGCATAGCGTTGCCGAGGTCTTCGGTGTCTCATGGTGACTTGGTCGAAGATGGCATCCATCTCCCCAGGACGGAGAGCACCGAAATCCGAAAACGAGTAGCCGCTGACTTTGATGAAACCTCGATACCTCACAACGGTGGACTTTGCGACGCGGACAATTTTGGCGAGCGAAGAGATGGATGGAATCCTGTCGGGGACATGTAACGCTGCTAGCAGCCTGATTTTGGAGGCTGCGATTCTGGGAGCACCCATGTTATTTCCCCTTAGACCAAACTCCTGTTCGACTCTGCCAGCAAAACTCCCGAATCGTTCCACTCCGGGCTGCATCGCCAATGGTCCTCTGCCAATACCGCTGCTTGTCGGCATCCTGATTATTCCAGTTCATTCCACACCTCCGCATTTGCGCGACACATTCCAACGCGCCGGACCTCATTGTTGTTTACGATTCACCAGCGGAAGATGGGTTGGCCGGACGGGTACGAAAAACTAAGGGGGTTACGAGGGTGACTCGCGTAGCTCGTTCGCTTGGATTTTTATCACACTTTATCACAATAGGCGCCCAACCCTGCCCAAACCGCCCAGAGCGAGCCGAACGGTGTCTTTAGTTTTCAGCAACTTACCAGCGAGCCAGAGCGCAATCACCCGTCTTGAAAACCGTTAGGCCCGAAAGGGTCTCGCGGCTGCGAATCGCCCTTCCCAGCCACTCAATACAGATGGGTTTGTCGTCGGTGTGCCACCCGTGCCGCTGAGTTTTTATAGTTCCTGCCGACGACTTTCGGGGGAGCAATTAGGGAGCAATAACCGTTTCCGCCGGTTCCTTATACTTCCTTTGTGCTCCTCGGAGTTTCTCGTAAGTCCTTGAAACTCCGTGTGGCATTGCATTCGACTCCCACACGCTTCCGCCAACTCCATTGTTTTCAAGCTATCCGGCCTTCGCTGACTCCATTTCAGGCCCTGACTCCAATTGAGCCTCGATTTTGCGCGAGAGCCGCTCAGAAGCAACACGCTCGGAATCGCTCAGGATGTGCGCGTAGTGTTCCAGGGTGACCTTGGAATCACCATGACGTGCCAATCGCGTGACCACGTGAATCGGCGTGCCGGCCTCGAGCAGTTCGGTTGCGACGCCATGCCGAAAGCAGTGGATTCCGGCGTGGGCGCCTTTGGGAGCAACAATTCCGAGTTTGGCCATAGCCCGATGAACGCCAGACCTCACCACATTTTCGGAACGGTAAGGGTTGCCCTTGGGGTTGATAAACAGATAGCCGTCGGGATTCGGCTTGTAGTGTTTGTCGGGCTGTCAACGGGAACCTGCAACACTCCGAGTAAGGCCTATTGACGTGAAAAGCCTTTGGAGGAATGGGAAGTAGAATTCACCGGTGAGTTTGGCGAATGGTGGGACGGACTGACGGAGGCCGAGCAAGAGGACGTAAGGGCAAGGGTGAACCTGCTTCGGCGCTTCGGGCCATCCTTGGGAAGGCCGCACGTTGATTCTGTGGCGTCCTCGAAGCACACCAACATGAAGGAGTTGCGGGTTCAGCACAGAGGAAAGCCTTACCGGGTTCTGTTCGCCTTCGATCCCCGACGCACGGCGATTCTGCTCATCGGCGGAAACAAGACGGGCAAAGGCCGGTGGTACAAGGAGTTTGTGCCGATAGCAGATAGGCTGCACGACAAACATGTGGAAACGCTCCGAAGGGAGGGATTGCTCAGTGACTAAGAATTTTCGAGAATTGGAAGTGAAGATGTCGGCGGAGTCCCGCGCACGCTCAGACGCCAAAACGCAGAAGATGATCGAGGAAATGGCGCTCAATGAGCTCCGTCAGGCAATGGGGATAACCCAGGAGCGCCTGGCAAAGGCGCTGCGCATCAATCAGGCAGGCGTCTCCAAGATCGAAAGCCGCTCCGACATTTTCGTAAGCACTCTGCGCAAGGCTATCGAGGCAATGGGGGGGAAGCTGGAAATTCGCGCGAAGTTCCCCGCCGGCGAAGTGCGGATTAAGCAGTTTGGGGGACTTGCTCGGCGGCGACGTTCGCGCTCCCAACGACGCGGGACAGTGCGCCGCGCAAGAGTTGCTGCATAGCAACGTATCGTCTCGCAACAAAACAGCGGGTTCCACTGAGTGGCTTCGCAATAAAGTTGACCAACTGCTGACCCGCGATGATGTTCTTAAGTGCTTGAAGGAAATCCGGGTATTGCAGGGTAAGCCCGGCAGCGGCGTCTGAGATTGCAGAATTATTTTCCCGTTCTGCCCACTTTTTACACTTCCTCGCCACGCAACTTCCCCCAAGCCATCGCAACATTCTCGACGCTCTTTTCAGCGAAACAGGGTGAACGCTGCGAGAATCACGCGGTTCACCCCATCGTTCACCATCGCGTTCACCTCCGCGATTCGACAAGCCATCGAAAAATGAAACAGTTCGGCGCTGCGCAGTGGCGGTTTTGGGCGCGGCGTGGAACCGAAGTGGGCTGGAACGACCCCACTTTTTCGCAGCTTGTGCGCCCAAAAAAGTTTTCGGGGTCGTTCCAGCCCATACTCGGTCGCAAAAGGTACTCACGATGCAGATGTCTGCGATGCCGATTCCCTAAATAGCAACCGCTATCCAGCTCGATTTGCTAACTGACACAGGTACGTATACTGTCTCATGCGAGGCGGTCGAATCATCGAGCCTTGAAAGAGGCGGCGCGGGCGATTACGCGTTAATCGGGAGTTTGAAGCCATGACATGATACTCGGCACAGAAGTCCGAACCCTCACGCTGATACGCCGATAGCGGGCGCGTAGCGAAGTTTGCCTGAGCAGCTTTCATGACAAAATAGTCTGCCTGCGAAACAAAGTACGTTTGCGCAACTTTGCCAGAGCAGGACGGACCGACGCCATGGCCGCATCACGAATAGCCAAGCTGTCCAAAGAAGAGCGGCAACAGTTACTGAGTGACCTCAACTACTTGAACATGGCAGAAATCAAATCCTTTTGTCAGCGCCATTCGATTCCATACAGGATCACCATTGAAACCGAGCATGGTTCGACGAGAACCACGCGCGAGGAAGACCGGAAGGGTATCGTCCTGGACCGGATTCGCGCGTTTCTGCAGAAAGGCGTGATTCCGAAGGAGACTCGTTTTAACTCCAGGATTGTTTGCTTCGACCCGCCGCC
>JBPYDQ010000850.1:0-14676 GCA_051986135.1 Terriglobales bacterium
ACCCGTGGAGCCCCCTTCCCGAGATTACAATTCCTGGCATGCGGCGCGTTCCACTTTGGCTCAAGGCGGTATGGACAGTCTGGTTGTTGCTATGGGCTCCCCTTTATTGGAGACAATACGGTGCACAGAATTTCCTTTACTTCTGCGATTTAGGAAACATTCTGATTGGGATTGCGCTCTGGACCGAGAGTGCGCTGGTGTTCTCCTGGCAGGCTGCCGGTCTGCTTGTCTTTCAGACCGTCTATCTGGTCGATCTCATCGGGGCCGGGCTGTTCGGCCGCCACGTTATCGGCGGCACCGAATATATGTTCGACCCCAATATTCCGCTGTTCATTCGCCTGCTCAGCCTGTTCCACCTGGCCACGCCACCCGTGCTGTTGTGGGCGATCTGGAGATTAGGCTACGACGCGCGGGGATGGAAATTGCAAACCTTGATGACCTGGATCGTTATCCCGATTAATTACTTCTGGCGGCCCGAGTACAACATCAACTGGGCGCGTGGCTTACTTAGAGAACAGCACTTCGTGCCTGGACCTCTATATCTGATCGCGTACTTGATGGTCGTGCCGCTGGTCGTTTACTATCCGACGCATCTTGTCTTGAACCGTTGCTCGCGCATGAAGCATCCCGCGGGAAAAGTTCGTGCGGCGCGACCGTGAACAAGCCGGGTATGCTACTCGACTTGATCCAGCGCTTTTTGGGTAGCTGCCAGCAGCGCCTCGGGCCCAACCGGCTTTCCAGTGGCATTTTCCATCCACAAGTCTGGTGTCACCCGTCCCCGGCGGGCCATGCGCTCGAACTCCGGGCCGATCGCCCCCGCCTCGTTCATCTGCTCCTCTATCTGGTGGGCAATCATGTGTCCTAGCGGATAATCAGGAAGGTACAGAAACGAGTCGATCATGTGCGAATAAACCGCGAGCAGGACGACATCCCGCTTTCCCAATACCGAAGCGTAATACCGGTTCCATATGTCTCTCGCGATTTCCCGAGTAGCAGCGTTCAATTCTTCAGGCGTGGCGCTGGGATGAAGGTACATCCAGTGCCACACTCCCATATCCACCAGCGCCACTCCGGAAATCTCGTAGGTGGCCCAGAAATCATGCAAAGTCTTCAGGGCTTGGGCCTGCGCGTCGGGCGCAGCCAAACCCAGCAGTTCGAGATCGTGTCCCTGAAAGACGAAGGCAAGCGCCTCGGTAAACGCCGTATTGGGCACTCCTTCGAGCAGGGTGTAGTCCACGTCATTGAGTGAGAACGTCTGCTCGACATTGTGTCCCATCTCGTGTACCGCGATGTTAAACCCTTTGTAAGTCATCCCGGTCTTCTCGACTCGCGTCCGTAGGTGAGCTTTTTCTGATCGCATTTCTGCCCCCATGGCATGACCGGAACCGCGCGCAGGGTCGACGATGATGTGATCAGCCAAGTATTGAGCGCGTTCGCGAGTGAAGCCCAGCTTCCCGAGAAGGTTCGGAATGTCCTTCTGGTAAGCCTCTGGGGTTGGGTATTTCTGGGATACGATGGCATCGAGCTCGGCTTCCGTATGACTCGTTCGCGGACGAAACCCCTCATACCAGATATCGAACGGTTCCAGCGGCCGCCCCAGACGCAATTCAATCAGCCGGGACACCTTGCCGACCAAGGGCGATCGGATCACCTCTTCCAACATGGCCTTGGCCCGCGCTTCGGGAATTTCGCGGTCCTCCTCGAAACGCCGTGCCATCAGGGTTGGCGCAGTTGGTGAATATGGGTCCGCTCGGCGCACTGCCCGATAAGTCTTAAGCAGCATGGCATAGCGCACCGCCGGTTCTACCTGGCCATCGATTTTCCCGTCCCGCGGCGCAAAATCAGAGTCTTTCTCCGCTGCCGGCCACACCTGATTGCCATATGGATTCCAATCCACTTGCGGATTATTGATAACCACCTGCGGAATCGTTTGCCCAACGATCCTTTCCATCACCTGTTGAATCATCCTTTGCTTGGCCAAGCCGTTGTTCTTATCGGCATAGCTGGCCTTGATTTCGTCGCGCAAGTTCCAGTGGCTCAACAGGCGCAGCTTCGGCGGAAAAAGCCGCTGTCCCTGTTCGTCAACCAGGTGATGCATCCAGATGTTGTATTCGGCAATGTAGTGATCGGCTTCCGCCGCCGCCCGGGCAATCGCTAGATTCACATCCGCGGGAATGCGCTTGGAGAAAGTCTGGGCCAGACGAACTTCTGCCCATTGTCGCCGCGTCCATTGCGGCCCTTCCCGCAAGCGCTCGTCCAGCGTGGTCAGAGGAAAATTGAGCAGCACGATAAAAGCGAGCTTGTTGTCGAAGAAATCGTCCAGCACATGCGCCGCCGGATCATAACCGGCAAATACCAGGTCGCAGGGAACGAGCGGCCCGAAATCGAGATCCGCCTGCTGCCGGAACACGCGCTCGATTTCGTGCATATGCCCGCGCAATTGCTCGAGCAGATCCTGGTAGCGCTCGAAGGTAGCGTCGAGGCTCGCCTGGTCGCCGGCAAAATTCGTTCGCGCAAAGTCTTCGAAGGCTGCGGCATCTCCATCCGATGTCCGCCAGTATTCCAACGCCTGATCGAGTCCCCGGTTGATGCGCGTGCGCTCGGACTCGCCATATTTTCGGATCAGCTCTGCCTGTACCTTCGCCCGAGAATCTTTCGTCCAGGCCAGGTCCTCGTTCCCCGCCGTTATCCTCGATCGGTATGCCATGGTGGAAGGATATGCGGAAATCGTCGGGAATAACAAAGCCACCCGCAGGGGAGTGCGGCCAGCCTAATCTGGCTAATGGGAACCCCGCTCGGCCCTCGTGACACTCTGCCCAAGCTTTCTCGACGTCTTGGGGGATGGATGAGTACGGCCAGTGCCGTTATGGGGAGAGGGAGGCATAGCCGCCGCCGATCTGGCTCCCGGGTAACTCTTGCGTGCAACCATCAATTTCTCGATGTCGGCTTCGCCCAAAGGCTGCTCATGTCCGAGCAAATGGGCGACCAACGCGATTCTGGCGAAGTGTTCCACCGTTTCCAACTTCATGTAAGCGTGCAGCAGGTCTTGCCCGTAGGCGACCACCCCGTGGTTAGCCATGAGCAGCGCGTCGTAATCGGGAATGAGCGGCTCCAGGGCGTCGGCTAACTCACTGGTTCCCGGTGTGCCGTAGCGGGCCAAGGGCACGCATCCCAGCCCGACCACCAGTTCACAGACAAGGGGCTGGGTAAGCGCCATACCGGAGGCCGCAAACCCGGTGGCCGTCGGGGGATGCGCATGTACGACGCCGCCAATATCCGGACGCAACTTGTAAATCAGCAGGTGCATGCCGATTTCGCTCGATACGTTGCGCCGCCCCTCGAGCCTTCTTCCCTCCAGGTCTACAACTACCAGGTCCCCGGGCTTCATCGAGCCCTTGCACATCGAGGTGGGTGTTACCAGCACTCGCCCCTTGTCCAGCCGAACCGACAGATTGCCATCCATTCCCGCCACGAAACCCGATCCGTGCATCAATTTCCCCAGGCGGACAATTTCAGCTCGAGATTTTTGTTCGTTACCCATAGGGTTAATTGGGAATCACTGCGCGTTTTCCTGGCGGGGCTCTCCAGAAAGCGGACGACCACGCACGAATGATACAACTTATGTTGTCGATTACGAGTGTCGAGGTCAAGGGCTCGCACAAAAAAATTTTCTGCTTCTCTCCGAACCATGCTCGTCTCCGATTTCAATTATGAGCTCCCCGAATCGCTGATTGCACAGGAACCCCTCAATGATCGCGCCGCCAGCCGCCTTCTGCACTTAAACAAAACATCGGAAACCGTCGACGACTTCAAGTTCCGCGATTTTCCCGCTCTCCTCGACAAGGACGACCTACTCGTGTTCAATGACACGAGGGTGTTTCCCGCCAGGCTCTTCGCCCACCGTTCCGGCGCCCGTGCTCACCCCATAAGTCCTCGTAATAGGGCAGCCCGAGACTTCCTCCGCGGCCGCGTCGAAGTGCTGCTTACTCGGCAACTCTCCGAGGAGCCAAATGATTGGGAGTGCCTGGTTCGTCCAGGCCGCAAGATCGGTGTAGGTGAAAGTCTGTATTTCGGTGACCATGACCAGCTTCAGGCGAAAGTTCTCTCTCGCGGCGCCTTCGGCGAGAGAGTCATCCGCTTCGCTCCAGTGGCCGACTTTTGGGGATTCATCGAAGCCAGCGGCCATGTTCCGCTGCCTCCGTATATTAGCCGGCCTGACCGACCCACAGACCGCGAGCGTTATCAAACCGTCTACAGCCGCGAACCGGGCTCCGTCGCCGCCCCCACCGCCGGACTGCATTTCACCCGCGAGATCTTGGACGAAATTCGCGCCCGCGGAATTGAAACAGCGGACGTCACCCTGCACGTCGGCCTTGGAACGTTCCAGCCCGTCCACACCGAGCGGGTTGAGGACCATCGCCTCCACACGGAGCACTACCAGATCGGCCGGGACGCTGCCAAGCGCATCAATGCCGCGTTGGCAGGGGGGCGACGGGTAGTCGCCGTCGGCACAACCACGGTTCGCGCCCTGGAGTACTCGGCGCGACTGGACGGCGAGGTCCATGCCGAACGGGGTCAAGCCGAGCTGTTCATCTACCCCGGCTACCGGTTTCGCGTGATAGGGGCGCTGCTGACCAACTTCCACTTGCCGCAATCGACACTGTTGATGCTGGTTTGCGCGCTAGGCGGACGCGATCAGGTACTGGCCGCCTATCGCCATGCTGTCGAGCAGAAATACCGCTTCTACTCCTATGGGGATTCGATGTTCGTGGAATAAATCAACACCCCCGAGTTCTGTTATGGCTGGCCGGAGTCTCGCCGCTCCTCCCGTTATACACATTTGCTGATTTCATTAGTTACCAGGCCTATCGGAGAATGGGCTGGACGCGAAAACCTGCGCTCAAAAGAACGGCAGGGAAGAAGCGCTCACGACGCCATCGATTCCGAAATTTGTTCGCCCGGAGCTGTTTGCCAGTGTGGGAAGGGTACCCGGCGCCGAAATAGATAAATCGTGTCAGCAGCTCTCGGTCCGGAGAATGTCGCGACCGGCAAGCCATGCTGCCAGATACAGGTTGATCGATAGCTCAAGAACATCTTGGAGGTTGGCAGGAAGCGAAGTCCGAGATGGATCTCTTGGGCCCCGTGCGCTCGTCGACTGGAGGGTAGCCGCCATCGAGCGCTGGCGCTCGAATCTAGTGGCCACATCAAGGAATTGTTCTTTCGAAAACGTCAGAAGCGGTAAGCGATTCCCAGATATGTGAATCCGCCCTTTCTGCCGGTTAGGCGAGAGGTTTCTACGGCTTTGCCGGACATCACTCCAATGTAGTAGTTCAAGGCAAGATTGGCGCTCAGCTGGTACTTGGTGCCGAAGTCAACATAGTTGCCAAGGCCGCGATGGCCGCCGTTGGGCAAGGCATAGTAGCCGAAACTGCTGTTTTGAAAGGCACCGCTTCCCAAGTACCATTCATCGTTGACCGAATGCAGTTTGACCTTGTGGATTTCGCTGCGCAGTTCCAGCTTGCGTGTCGGCTGCACGATGACTTGACCGGTGTAATCCTCGATATTTTGCAAGCTGTAAAAAGGCAAGCGCGCGTACTGCTGTTCGGTGGGCAACGGTTGGAAAAAAGTTGTATGTTTGTTGTCGTTGGGATTGCCATCTCCGCTGGCGAATAAAGCGCCGGCGCGCAGCCAGGGATGGATCTTAGGAATCGGAGGATGCCAGCCCAACTCGAAGAAGCCGGAGTTGGCGCGGTGATTGAGGACGCCCCAGTGTCCGATCTGTTCGGCTCCCCAAACTACCCAATCCCATGTTCCGACATAGCGGATCGGCGCTACCAGCGCATAGTTCAGACCGAAAGTTGCGATGCGGATGTCGGCAGTGTCGGCTTCGCGTGCAGCCAGGGGGCGGTTATCCAGCTTAACTACCTGGCGTCCGTCGTGATAGCCGAGGGCGAAGACACGTAGTTCCGAGTCGGTCGGAGCGATCGGGAACTCGCGCGTGAACGCGCCATAGAACGTATCCACATCCATTTCGCGTGTTCCCTGGGCTTGAAACACGCCTTCGGTGGCGCGCGCGGCAACCAGAGTCACATTGGTCGTCGAGCCGAGGTCGCTGGAAAAGTGCGCGCCGTCGAAACTGCGCGTAATACCGGTCCAATCCGAATCGCCCATCAGACGCTGCGAAATTCGTTCGCGCTCGAGCCAGCGGAGATCGGCGGACTCGGGAGTCCTTTCTACGCCTTCCTTGAATAGAAATCGTCCCACGCGCAAGGTGCTGTGGTTACGATCGATGCCGTGAATGGCAACGAACGCCTCTTGAACGAAGACGCCGGCTGGGTTGCGCTCGTTGCCGTTGGCTGCAAAATAGATCGCGCCCAATCCCAGCGGGACGTTCGTCCCGGGCATAAAGGCATCGTGGGGCAGCCCGTACAGCGATGGTTGTGCAAGCGAGATCTTCCAACCGTATTTGCTGTGCTGCTGTGCTAGGCTCAGCTCGAGGAGCGATTGTCCGAAGCCGTATCGGGCGCGGGTGTTGCCCAGGAACCAATCCCAGCCTTCGCCCCGGCCGCTGAGTTCACCACTAATGGTGATGGAACCCATTTGGATGGGGTGGGGAAGGTCAGCCGAGTCAGGAAAAAGCTCGTCGGCATCCTGCGCTCTGGCGGGAGCCCTTGACCCCGCCACTAGCAGAAGCAGAACCATCGACAGAGTTAGCCTGCCGATACAACGCTCGAGCAGGAAACCGACCTGACAGCTGTGGGCACCAAGCAGCACGTCGTCCACCCATCCTCGAAAGCGAATACATACGCTATTCCTGAGCAGATTCGAAAGCAAGTCGTATGGCAGCAGGGGAAATATGCTTGCCCGCGACCGGGGTCAATATAAAGTCTTGGTGCCGCTCTTCCTCATCGCCTCGCTGGCCTTCGCCGTGATCTGGTTACGCACGTCCCACAATTCCTTATAGAAAAGGTGCTCCATCCTTTGATGTAGCACTTCGACCGGTGTTCCCATGGTTCCCACCACTCCGCCACCAATAATGCGCTGCGCGAGCTCGAGGTGATGAAAGCGGAAAATGTGTACACGCTCATCGAAGTCAAGGAGACGTTCGGCAACATCGTGCAACGCGAAGAACTCCTGGTGCCGGCGGTAAAGGTCATCGAGGCTGAGATTCAATCGCTGCAATTGGTCATAGAAAGCCTGCCCCAGGCGCGGCCCGATGTGCAGCAAAGCCAGGAACCCAGGCGAATCAAGGCCGCTGCCGTGGCCGAGTCCGGCCCTAATCAAGTGGTAATCGTAGGGCGTGATGGTCTCGAGGATATGCAGCAGGGTGATGGGATAATCGATCTCCATGTTGGCGCGGCGAATCAGGCGGGCGGCATTGAGCAAGTCCCCTTCCCTGACATGTGCTAAGGCCCGCTCCAGCTCGAAGGCAGCTCCCTTCAACAGCAGTTCAGAGCTTTGATGGACTACCTGGAAAGTGAGTTCGTCCGGGTGTAGGAGCTGGGCAGCGTCCTTCTGCAATGCCAGCAACTCGTCGGTGCGCAGATAGCGCTCGTAATCGGAGGCGGCGGCGCCGGGCAGTATCGGTTTGCGAAGATCGTCAGCGGTGCTCATTTGAGATTACGATGCGTTTCCATGTCTTCCGGAAGCCGATGGCACCTCACGATTTGGCACCTGTCCACTGCACGTCCAGCTCGGGTGGTACGATCTGGCCATCGCGCATGTGAATGATGCGGTCGCCATAGCGAGCCGCTTCGGGGTTGTGGGTGATCATCATGACGGTTTGGCCCAATGCGCGGTTGGACTGCCGCAACATGCTAAGCACGACCTCCGAGTTCTCGGAATCCAAATTGCCGGTCGGCTCGTCGGCCAGCACCAACGCGGGGCAATTGATCAGGGCGCGCGCCAGGGCCACTCGCTGCTGCTCTCCCCCCGACAGTTCGGCAGGACGGTGTTTCAGGCGATTGCTGAGTCCGAGCATGGTAGTGATCTTGTCGAAATATTGGGCGTCGGACACGCCGTTTTTTCCGGCAATATGTTCGGCGATGAGGATGTTCGAGCGGGCATCGAGGGTGGGCAATAAGTTGAATTTCTGGAAGACGAATCCAATTTTGCGCTTGCGCATTTCGGTGCGGTGGGAATCGGATAGCTGGGCGAAATTGTCGCCGTCGATGACAATCCGTCCGGAATCGGGGCGGGTGAGTCCCCCCAGAAGATAAAAAAGCGTGGACTTGCCGCTACCGGAGGGGCCAACAATCGTGACGAACTCTCCCCGGTCGACGGAGAAGGAGACGCCGCGCAGGGCGGGCACGTCGATCTTCCCCACGTGATAGCTCTTACGCAGGTTATCGGCTTCGATGAACGCGGCCATCCCGACATCGATATTACACGATGACCAAGGACCAGGCTCGGAACCGCGCAGACATGGGCGGTGGCGAATCTCTCAGGCGACGTCGACCGTCGAGGCTATCCGATGCTGAGGACGTTTAGGACCGCGTTTGCGAATAAGCAGGAGGCGGATGCGTTCGAGAAGTTCGGCGGGTGCGTACATGCCCTTGGGCAAAAAGACGTCCGCCTGGGTATCGCGGTCGTAGATTCTTACCTTTCCCGAGAGCAGGATGGCGGGAGTTTCCGGCGAAATAGCCTTGATCTCCTGGACGAGCCGGTTGCCATCGAAACCGGGCATGACCAGGTCAGTAAGGACCAGGTCCACGCCCCCCCTTTTAAACAGCTCTAAAGCGTCTTCCGCCTTGGCACAGGCCAGCACCCGATAGCCTCGGGTTTGAAGCAGGACTTTACGAATGGAAAGGGTTTGCTCGTTGTCGTCCACGCAGAGAATAGTTCGTTTGGGTTTCATCCGTCTCTCTTGGTCTGGGCCAGCGCTGGGAGTCGCCAGTTGTCCGACAAGCATGGAGAAGCAACGCGCGGAAAATGTTAAGACCGAAACACAGTTGTGTAAAGTATCAGGGATGCTAATGGGAAAAAAGTCGCATTGAAAACTTCTGGAAATTATGCCTGCCCGCATTTTTCAAGAAATACCGCATTGTGGATTCAGAGGAAAACTTCAGCGCGCATAATTTCAACGACGTTGCCTCCGACGCGGACGTTGACGACTCGGTAAGCGTCCTTCGAGGCACGCACGAAAATACGGCTGCGGCGCTTCATTTCGACACCCTGCTCGATCAATACGCGCTCGTCGGGACGGGCAACGCCATTGGCAACCATCCACGCGGCGGCGCAGCCGGCAGCCGATCCGGTGGCGGGATCTTCTCCGTTGTAGAAGAACATGCGCGCTTGCAAACGGGCCTCGGGATCTACCGTCTCGCGGCAGACGAAGTAGAAAAACTTGGCATCCGTTTTCGATAAATATTGATTTGCGCGGGGAAAATCGATGTAGAGTTCCTGAAGCCTCCCTAGCGCGCG
The DNA here is from genome assembly GCA_051986135.1 of Terriglobales bacterium. Classification (GTDB taxonomy): domain Bacteria; phylum Acidobacteriota; class Terriglobia; order Terriglobales; family Acidobacteriaceae; genus Gp1-AA122. The sequence goes on from JBPYDQ010000850.1 coordinate 9,424, forward strand.
CAGGGGAACTATGGTGAAGCCTACGCCCGTTGACACCGTCTGTATGGGAAGCGAACTAGAGATCGCGTCCAGCGGCAAACCACAGGCGTCGGCCACGGCAGCGCGATCGTGAGTTGTGCCGAACTTGGGATCCAGTTGGGTCATCTCGCCAAAGGATGGTTTTCCCGCTTCATCCTCGAAAGTCACGGGTACTTTGCCGACTTTTAGGTCGAGAATGATCTTGGCTGCACCCGTCGTGCCGCGCAGGACGAAGGCGGTGCCTAGCGTGGGATGTCCGGCGAAGGGCAATTCTTCCTGCACCGTGAAGATGCGCACCTGGGTAGCGTTTTTTCCAGGGGGGCCGGAACTGGAAGGCAGGATATAGGTTGTCTCGGACAAGTTCATTTCGCGAGCCAAGGACTGCATCTCGTCGGTTGACAGGCCATTGCCGTCGAGGAAAACGGCCAGAGAGTTGCCCTCCAATGGCCTGGAGGTAAACACGTCGACTTGAACCATCTTGAGCGGCGTCGTCAAGGATCAACTCCGTGCGGTTTTCGACTCCGTACTCGAACATCAGATGATTGTGAGCAGTCGAAAGACGCGGCAAAATTCGAGCCCCAACCGCCAAACGGTTTTTTACAAAGGGGAAAGCTCGTTTTCCTTTTCTTCTCGTCGCTCTCGGGTGAGCCTGCGCTCGAGGAATTCGCGCGCGAGATCCTTGCCGCCGAGGCCGAAGGCAAGCGCCAGGCCTAACATGATCGCCCCGAACGCGAGGCCAAAAGCTATCATGATGGTCTCTTCGGCGATGCCGAGTTCTTCAAAGACCATTGAGATAGTGAAGATGACGAGAATCAGACGGACAGACAAGCTCAACAGGCGCGGAGAGCGAGAATTGGCATTGACCGCGGCCAGCAGGGTGGCGCGGGAAAGGAAGCTCGCGGCCAGCAGCCCGAAAAATAAAATTACCAGCGCTACGAACAGCCTGGGCAGGAAGAGGAAAAACCTTGATATGTGTTCCTGCAACCCTCCGATGCCCAGAGCACTTATTCCCAGAAGGATGAAACCGATCCAGGCTATCCAAAACACGAAGCTGCTGAGCAACTCCGTTGATGACGGCAAAGCTGCTTGCCTGAGCAATTGGGTGGCGCCGGCATTTTCCGATAGCTTGGCGAACTTGGTGAGCCGCAGGATACTGCGGGTGATCGCCTTGAAGATATAGGCAATCGCCCATCCCACCAATACGATGATCAGCATCACGATGAGGCGAGGCACATACTCGGCAAAACCTCTGGCCAGTCCCTGCAAAGTTTGCGTCAGCTCGCTGATGATCATTTCTCTCATAGAGGTCTCACTTTCCGCCGTTCCATAGGTCGAGCAGATATGGTTTCAGCCTTTCAAACTCCACGCACTCCGACTCGACGCTGCTCTCGATTTGTTCCGCGGAGGCATTCTCGTTCTCGGCGATAAATGTCTGGGTTCTGCCGCGATACAAGGGAACAAGAGCCTGAATGATATGGTCGCGATTAATCACCGATTTGTGGTAGGAAGCTGCAAATTCGTACACCGTCCTGGCCCAAAGTTCAGCCGTGTATTTCGCTTCCCCTTCTTCGGTGACGGCGATTCTTTGCAGCTCTTGGAGAGTCGAAGAAGATAGGATGGAACGAAACACCGGCTCGAGTTCTGACACGCCGCTGGCGAACATTTCGCGCAGCCTTTTGCGATCCACGCTGACCGGTTCCAGAGTAACCTGTGCGGGCAAACCAAAAGTAGGCACCGGGTGAGGGTCGCTGGTCGTGCTCCAGAGCTGGAAGTTATCCTCGAGCGACGAGAACAACACGCCGACCGTGCGGCGCATAGCCGCGACCAGGTCGGTCGAAGCGCCTTCAACCGGCACCTTGGTCCCGAGGAAGGACTGGCAGAGGCGGAAATTTCCGGTGATCGCTCTGGTGGTAACGCACATTTCCGGGCCCGCTCGCCCCAAGTCATTGCTCCATGTATCGGTGGTCAGGAAATCCGCCCCCAGCCGGTCGGAAATCGCAAATTCAGCGGCATAGGGTTCACGAAGGCCGCAACCGTAGACGGCGCGGGTCATTGGATACAGCAGGTTTCGCATGAGCAGGCCTTCGAACTTGTGGCGCCGGTACATTGGAGTCACGAGATCAAAGTTTTCCTTGTAAATAGGAAGAGTGAGGCGCTGAATCCAGTCCGGCTCGACCGTGGTCGAATCCGGCGACATCACCACACACGCTTTGGCCCGCAGTAATTCGGCGGCAGCCAGGATCGTTCGGAGGGCCGCCCCGGCTTCCGGTCCGTTCGGGTATTGAGTGCTGATGGAATGCAGGGTACGGAGCGTCCGAAACTTAGAGGCGTGCTGGAAATCGCTGATGGAAGCGCTGGCAAACAGGTCCGAAGTTCCATCGCGAGAGCCGCCGTCGACATTGATAATGACGGCCCGTTCCCGGGGAAAACATCTGAGGATGCCAGCCTGGATCGCCTGGATGACCGGCTCTATGGTTTTGGCATTATTGTGGGTAGGCACCCCAATGAGGATGTCCACCTCGCCCACATCGATAAGTTGGCGAAGAAATTCGTCGGTCAGAAAGGTTTCTTCGACCAAATTAATCCCCAGTCATTCAGAAGAATCTACTTTGCCTCTCGACCGACCAGCTGAGTGGCCCAGTCAGATTCGGCGGAGCCGGAACCAGTAGAACTGGTAGGGCCCCATGGTTAAAAGGTAAGGCAGATCGCCGATTCGGGGGAAAATATTCCTGCCGAACATCTCTACCAATATATTGCCTTTGTAGCGCCGTAAATCAAGCTCAACGGCTTGCGCGGCATTGGACAGATTATTGACCACCAGTACAGTCTCTCTGCTCAACTGCCGCGTGTAGGCAAGTACCCGGTGGTTGGCCGGGTAGAGGAACTCGATCGAGCCCGAACCAAAAACCGGGCTGGAACGTCGAACTTTGATGATGTGCTTCATCCAGGAGAAAAGCGAATGCTCGGTTCGCTTCTGCGACAGCACATTCACGGCTGGGTAACCGTAGAGGGGATTGAGGATAGGGGGCGAGTAGAGCCTTTCCGGATCGGCGGTGGAAAAGCCCCCATTCCACCCCGCGCTCCACTGCATTGGGGTACGGACTCCATTGCGGTCGCCCAGGTAGATGTTGTCGCCCATGCCAATCTCATCGCCGTAGTAGATGATCGGGGTTCCGGGCATTGACAAGAGCATGCCATTCATTAGCTCAATGCGGCGGCGGTCATTATCCAAAAGCGGCGCCAGTCGGCGTCGGATACCGAGATTCAGCCGCATGGCCTTGTCGGTGGCATAGACGTCGTACATGTAGTCGCGCTCGACGTCGGTAACCATTTCGAGCGTTAACTCGTCATGGTTGCGCAGGAAGAGGCACCACTGGCAGGTGGAAGGGATGTCGGGGGTTTGCTGCAGGATTTCTGTGATCGGCTTTCGGTCTTCCAGGCGCAAGCCCATGAACATACGCGGCATGAGCGGGAAGTGGAAGGCCATGTGGAATTCATCGCCATTGCCGAAGTAAGGCCGCAGATCAGCCGGCCATTGATTGGCCTCCGCCAGCAGCATGGCGCCGGGAAAGTGCTCATCTACTTTGCGCCGCAATTCCTTGATGACTTCGTGGGTTTCAGGCAGATTCTCGCAATTGGTGCCTTCGCGCTCGATCAGGTAGGGGACAGCGTCAAGCCGGAAGCCATCCACGCCCATGTCCAGCCAGAACTTCATGATCTCCCACATTTCGTTGCGGACTGCGGGGTTATCCCAGTTCAGGTCGGGCTGATGGCTGAAGAAACGATGCCAATAGTACTGTTTTGACACCGGGTCCCAGGCCCAGTTGGACATTTCCGTGTCGACAAAGATGATGCGGGTGCCGCGATAGATCGTATCGCTGTCGCTCCAGACGTACCAGTCGCGGCGCGGGTTATCGCGGGAACTGCGCGACTCCTGAAACCAGGGGTGCTGGTCTGAGGTGTGGTTCAGCACCATTTCAATGACCACCCGAATCCCGAGCTCGTGCGCAGTGGACAGGAATGTTCGGAAATCCTCCAGGGTGCCGTAGCTGGGATGAACCGAACGGTAATCGGATATGTCATAGCCGTCGTCGCGCAGTGGGGAAGGAAAAAACGGCATCAGCCAGATGGTATCGCCGCCAAGTTCTTGAACGTAGTCCAGACGCTGCGCCAAACCTTGAAAATCGCCGATGCCATCCCCGTTGGCGTCGTAAAAAGACCGAACGTGTACCTGGTAGATGATGGCATCTTTGTACCAGCCGGGTTCCCTTTTGAATGGCAAACTTATTCCTGTCGATTTATTGCGGAGTCTTTCCGCCGCCGAGTATCAACAATGATGGTCTCGTTGGGTAGGGGGACTTTCTCCGGAACGCTCGAACATTTAATCTTAATTGAATGGGCAGTTGAGATGGGAGATGCGGCTGGTCGGACGAACAAATAATTGTAAATTACACGATTGAGAGGTTGAGTGGCGAGATTTCAAGCAATTGCATGTGATTACGACTCTACCCTGGCGCACCAGGGGCGGGTTCAACCGGAGACTGTCGAGGTGCTGCGCCATGCTCGGGCGGTTGGGAAGAAGTTGATCCTGATCACCGGGAGAAGGCTGGAGGATCTGGCGAGCGTGTTCTCCGAAACTTCAGTGTTCGATCTCATTGTCGCCGAAAACGGCGGTCTCCTATGGCGTCCAACTACAAAGCGGGAAGAGCCACTGTGCGCCGAGCCTTCGGAAAAGTTTGTGGCGGCCCTTGCGCTCGGCCAGGTTCCGTTGTCCGTGGGTAGGGCCGTTGTGGCGACTCACCGGCCGTATGAGAATCGGGTCCAGGAGGTGATCGATAAATTGAACTTGGACCTGGCCATCACCTTCAACCGAGAGTCCGTGATGGTACTGCCTCGCGGTATCGACAAGGGCTCAGGAATTAGGGCTGCTTTCGACCGGCTCGAAATCGAGGCCCCCCGCGTGGTGGGAATCGGCGATGCGGAGAACGATCTCCCGTTTCTGCGCCTGTGCGGCTTTTCGGTGGCGGTGGCAAACGCCATCGAGTCTCTCAAGAGCCAGGTCGACCATGTCACCCCACTGGAAGACGGCGCCGGGGTTGCGAAAATCATCGAAGAGCTGATCGCCGGCCGGATGGTGGTGGGAGCCACGGATTAAAGACGGATTTAGTCTCCCCATCCCGGTTGGGTTGGCTAATGGAGCGCACCTGGCTAGGCAACGGAACTGGTGGCAATAGC
>JBPYDQ010000851.1:0-3414 GCA_051986135.1 Terriglobales bacterium
ACGCCCGGTTCCGGCGCGGATCGATACAACTCCGATCGAAGGCCGCATCGACCAGATCGGAACCTTGCATTTTGCCCAGGTGCGACGCACTCCCGAGGAACGGTTGTGCAACAGCCTGCTCGAGCAGTACCACTATTTGCGATATCAACAACCGGTGGGAGAGCACGCCAAGTATCTGGTGTGGAGCCAGGGGCGCCCGATCGCATGCCTGGCCTGGAGTTCGGCGCCACGGCACTTGGGCAGTCGTGACCGTTATATCGGCTGGAACGCCGAGGCGCGCCGGCGCAATATCCGCTTCATCGCATATAACACCCGCTTTCTCATTCTGCCCTGGGTCCGCATCGAAAATTTGGCATCCCACCTTCTCGCCCGCATGGCGGCGCGGATCTCCGAAGACTGGCGGCAGATGTACGGGCATCCGATTTACTTTCTGGAGACCTTCGTGGATCCCGAGCGCTTCCGGGGGACCTGTTACCGCGCAGCCAACTGGGTTTTGCTTGGTAACACGACAGGGCGCGGCAAACAATCCAACAGCTATGTGCCGAACCGATCGATCAAGCAGATTTTGGGATACCCATTGACGCAGGGGTTTCGGGAACTGCTGGGGAGAGTCGCATGAGGCCTACCCGCCGCCGCGTGGATGTCAACCTGGAGGAGTTGGACCGGGTCCTGGACGGAGCGCGAGAGGCCCCGCTGAGCGAATCCGATTGCGAGAAGGTCAAAACAGCGCTACACGCCCTGGCAGCGATGCTGGTACGGCCGCGAAATACGGAAAAGACGAACGCCGTGCTGGCGAAATCGGAAGATCCAGGAAAGGATTCCGACCCGAAGCCGAATGAAAGCTCGACACCACCGGCCAAGGGACACGGGCGCAACGGGGCTGAGGCATTCAGTGGCGCACAAAAGATCGAGATCAAGCACCAGAACCTGAAGCATGGCGATCGCTGTCCGGATTGCGGGCAAGGCAATGTCTACGGCCAGAAGGAACCGAAGGTGCTGGTTCGGATCGTGGGACAAGCGCCGCTGGCGGCAACCGCGTACTCGCTGGAACGATTGCGCTGCGGCGCTTGCGGCCAAGTGTTCACGGCGCAGGAGCCAGCAGGGGTGGGACCGGAGAAGTACGATGAGACGGCGACCGCGATGGTCGCGCAGCTCAAGTATGGCAGCGGAGTTCCTTTCAACCGGCTCGAACAACTGGAAGCCCAACTGGGTATTCCGTTGCCGGCGACGACTCAGTGGGAGATGGTGGAGGAGGGCGCCGAGTTGATCAAGCCGGCGCGGGATGAACTGATTCGGCAGGCGGCGCAGGACGAGGTATTCCACAACGACGACACCGGGATGAAGGTGCTCAAAATGAATCGCGAGCCAGGCGACAAGCGCACGGGCACCTTCACCAGCGGAATCGTGTCGACAAACGGGCCGCGAAAGATCGCGCTATACTTCACCGGGCGCCAACACGCCGGGGAAAATCTCGCCGATGTGCTCAGACAACGCGCCAGCGAGTTAGGGCCGCCGATTCAAATGTGCGATGCGTTGTCATGGAACACTTCGAAACTATCCGAAGGGGTGGAAGTGATGATTGCGCATTGCCTGGCCCACGGAAGGCGGCAGATAGTGGACGTCGCGGAGAACTTTCCCGCCGAGTGCCGTTACGTGCTGGAACAACTGGGTGAGGTGTACCGCATTGACGCTGTGGCGCGCAAAACCGGTCTGAGTCCGCAGGAGCGGCTGCAGTTCCATCAGGAGCATAGTAAGCCAATCATGGCGGGTTTACATAAATGGCTGGAGGCGCAGTTGGCAGAACACAAGGTGGAACCGAACTCGGGACTGGGGCAAGCGATTCGCTATCTAGTGCGGCACTGGCAGCCGCTGACTCTGTTTCTGCGGCAGGCCGGGGCACCATTGGACAATAATTTGGTCGAAAGAAGTTTAAAACGAGCGGTTTTGCATCGAAAAAACTCCTTATTTTATCGGACTCTGAACGGCGCCCAAGTTGGCGATCTATTCATGAGCCTGATCCACACCTGCCAACTTTGCAATGCTAACTCGTTCGATTACCTGACCGAGCTACTGCGGCATCATCGGGACCTGGCTGCCAACCCGGCGTTATGGATGCCCTGGAATTATCGCGAGCAACTGCCACAAGCTGACGTATGATGAATCCTGGCTGGCCGAAAAGGATCATCTGCGGCCAGGTAGAGTGGGCTTCGCGGAATGCCGATGAAACGGGCCTCCCACAAAGCGAAATCCGGACACGTTTTTGGCCAGCGACGAAAAGGGCCGAAAATGTTTCGCGCTGGGCTGTATGCGCGCGTTCCGACGAATGATCAGCAGAGGTTGGCGATGCAGAATCGGGCCATGCGTGAGTATGCCGGCCGCCGCGGTTGGACGATCGCTCTGCAAGTCCGTGAGGTCGGCTCCGGCGCGGCGAAGCGGGAGGCCCGAGAGAAACTGCTGGACGCGGCGTGCCAGCGCGATATCGATGTAGTGCTGGTGTGGCGCCTGGATCGCTGGGGCCGGTCGGTGACGGACCTGCTGGCCACATTGCAGGAACTGAATCATCTCAGTGTCAGCTTCGTCTCCCTGACCGAGGCACTGGATCTGACCACGTCAGCCGGTCGCGCGATGGCTGGTCTGCTCACCATATTCGCGGAATTCGAAAGGGAGGTCCCTGCGGGCACGAACGCGAGCTGGCTTGGCGCAAGCCCGGCGGAACGGCAAACGCCTGGGCCGGCCAATGACGGCGGCGCGGCATGCTGCCGAGGTCCGCAAGCTACATCGGCCGGCATCAGCAAGACCGAGATCGCTCGTCGAGTGCAGATCGGCCGTACCTCGGTGCGCCGGATTCTGAAAGGGAAGGAGGCATTGAAGTGAGCATTCAGTTTCACAAAATCTGGATCGAGCAGTGCGACGCCACGGAGGGCATTCGCGAGCATTTCGGCCTGCAGAATGCTTTGGATTACCTCATCGGCGAGAAGCTATTCCATTTCGTCCAGGCCGCAGAACATAATGCTGAGTTTGGCGCTGAACTGCCGGCGTTTGTTGCTGCCATACAACGCCTCTTCACGGCGAATCAGATACACGATTACCTCGCACAACTGGAGAAGAAGAAATACCTCGCGCCACGCGAGCCCGACCCACCTTTCGATGACCTGGATGAGGAAGACGAAGACGATCTCTGGTTAGAAAACCCCGTCATGGGAGCTGAAGAGTTACTCCGATTCTTCCGTATCCGCCAACTACTTCAGCCGATGTCGTCCGCCGGTTAAGCGAACTCACGCCCCAAGCGCCCTTTCGGCCCACACCAAACCTGCCTTACGCACGGTAGCCGAAAACTCACCCTTGGTTGAAGTCGTGAAACAGTCTCTTCTCTGGGCGTGTTAGTGCGGAGTTCAGGAGCCGGGAGCATGGTCG
>JBPYDQ010000852.1:0-4439 GCA_051986135.1 Terriglobales bacterium
AAAGAATGCGGCCAGAGCTTGCTACCATGGCGTCGCTGACGAGGGTGTGCCGTTCCGAGAGGTGGCTGAAGTTATCGGCCGCCGTCTGAACGTTCCCGTCGTCAGCAAGTCGCTCGACGAAGCCAGCAACCACTTTGGTTGGTTCGCGCCTTTTGCGGCTCTCAACAATCCCACATCGAGTGAGCGAACGCGTACACTGCTGGGCTGGGAGCCAAAGGAACCTGGGCTAATTTCCGACCTTGAACACGGACGCTATTTCGACGCGTGAAAAGAATGCAAGATCGAATTCGTTAGGCGACGTTAGTCTTCGCGGCGCCCTAACGTCCACGAAGGTGCATTCACGCGCCGAAAGTCTTTACAACATTGCGCACCGGGATGATGATGCATTTATCGACAATCTAGCGCAGCGAGGCATTGCTTACGTGCCCTTCTTCCCGTTGGGCGGATTCAATCCTTTTCAATCGGCGACACTCGATGGTGTTGCCGATGCGTTAGGCAGGATTCGGCTTTGACGTTGTGAGTCATATAGTGTTCGAGCTGTTCCCAGTTTGAGTCTCGTACGAGGCGAACCGGTGTGAGTGGAGTTCGTCGCCCCTTGGAATCTCTACCGCCAGGAGTCCCTTTCCCATTCACTGTAGCAACGAGTTGAGGAGGAACAGAACCATCAGCGAACGCAAGCCACAAGGCATCGCAGCGTTCGTCCATTAACATGGAGTATTCAAAGTTCAAAGACAAGTAGCCGCGGACCTTCACTATTTCGCCGTTATAAGCATACGGTTTGGAAAGAAGTTCACAGATGTCTGTCTCGATAGGTTCTTGCGCAGGGCTCTTGGCGACCGTTTGCGTACTGCATAGGGGAGATGCGAGACTCAGAACGGTCAAGAGTGACACGTAAATGACCTTCATGGGGGCGGTTTTTCCTCTCGAATCGTTGGACACCAGTATCTGGCCAGTTGTGCCTTGTGATGACAATTCTAGGCTGACTGCGTTAGTAGTCCGATTGCGCCCGATTAGTCAAATCGGTAAGGTAAGGGGACCAGTACGCAAGTTACCGGGAATGCGCTAATCGGACCTAGACGCAACCTGTCGCGAGTGAGGGTGCCCTCATGGTCTTAGCTCGGATTAGATTTAGCCCAAAAGGAGCAGACCGGGGGAAGCTCATGCTGCGCAGGAGGTGTTGGAAGCGCAGGTCAGAGCGCAAGAGGCTCAGCGCCATGCTCCCTTTCGTTACGAACAGATTCGATCAGACTGGGCGCGTTACTCGGCCTGACGCTCGAAGGCTCCGGGTCTCAGGGGGGCGCTCATCACCTACTGCTACTCTTGGAAGTTCTCCAGCAACCACAAGTTGTTGTCAATGGCTTGGCCTGACACAGCCAAGTAACGACCGTTTGGGGAGGGTACACCGATAGTCCAGCCAATCAGGCGGAACCGCTGGTGCCAGATGACTTGAGCGCGACCTTCCAAGTCCACGTAGAGGAGCGTGGTCTCTAGACCCCCAGCTGATGCAAACAGCCCCCTGCCGTCCGCTGCCCAGACCAAGCGGAAAAGGCTATTCCAACCTTTGACATTGACCTCGCGAGCTTCCCCACCAGCCAACGGCAGGATCTGGAGACGCGCTTCGCGCTGGGGTTGGGATTGTGCAAATCCGAAGGGCTGGGATTGCGCAAATGCGAGCTGCGAACCATCAGGGGATAGATCATAGCTATAGTCGGCGACCGCCTGCTTGAGGTTGACCCTGGTGATCTCCCGCCTCCTCTCTTGCATCGGGTCGAACGCCGAGAAGATGACTTGTTTTCGGTCTGGACTAAGCTCGCTGAAGACGCACAAAGCCGACGGAGACCGCGCACACATCAAGCGCTGGATGTCTCGTCCCTCGAGCACCAACTGCGGTGTTCCTCCCGAGGTTGGCACGCGCATGATGCGTACCGGGGTCCTGGGGCCGCGATAAGATAAGTACAGAATCCAGGAGCCATCCGGAGTCACTACAGGCCAGTACTTATTGTCAGGGCCGGTGACGATCGTCTGGGCTGTGGTCTGATCCAACCCTTGTTTGTAGATGCCCCACCTATCGTTGCGATTGGACCAAAACACCACGGCTTTACTGTCCGGCATCCATGTGCTGGGATAATCAATGGACTCTTCCAGCGTCAAACGACGGGGGTTCATCAAGCGGCGACCCCCGGCTTCCAGTTCCCCAACGTAAACATGCGTCTGTGTGCTCTGTTTCGTAATGGCCAACTGCTTTCCGTCCGATGTTCCGCTAATGCCAGGTAGGAGGACTTCGGCCCAGTGCGTAATTTGTCTGGGTTTGCTTACGGGCACACCGGTCCTCGTGTCCACTCGGAGTTCCCAAAGATTGGCTTCGGAGCGACTCACGTCGGGTTCTGCCATTAAGTAAACGAAGCGGCCACTCGGAAACCATAAAAACTTGATGTCGACGCGACACAGCCTCGGGTCGGATAAAATAAGGGCCGAATGACCTCCTTCCAGATCGCGACTCTCGATGGAGCATTCGAGTTTGTCAGGCGCGCGGTGATATCTCCCAAAGGCGATCCGCTTGCCATCCGGGGACCACGCCGTCCAAAAGAACCCGTCGTTTTCAGAACCGAACACAAATCTGCGCGGATCCCCTCCTTGTGCGCCCATCAACCAGATTTCGCGGTACTGATTCTGATTCGGCACGAAGCCGGTTCCGAAGGCGATCACAGCGCCATCCGGCGACACAGAGAAAGCGGCGGCATCATCGCGGAGTTTACGCGGCGGCCCACCCAGGACGGAGATGACCCAGGTGCTCACGCGCACTCCGGCCTCGACTGCAGTGGCATGGAACTTCGTCCCGTCAGGGAACCATCCATTCGGCCACCAGGAGATAGCGTTGGGAACGGCTGGCCCTCCGGGTTGAGGAATGTTGACTGTCTCCCCGGTTTGAACAAGCTTCAGATGCATTCCCGTCCCGTCGCCATAGGCGAGGTACTTCCCATCCGGCGATATCGCTCCCATGGTCAGGGCGTTTTCGCTGGGATTGGCGGTGAGTCGTCGTTCCTTCAGTTGAGGCGCGGGCGGAGGGAGCGTGTGGATAAGAAACCAGGCGACGGATAGCCCAACGGCAACCACGGCCAATATGCCAGCCAGGGCGAGCGCCCAGCGCCGACGTAGGAGCACCGCTTGTGGGTGCCCTGGCAGGACGGGCACAGCATCCGCCGGTGAAGGGGCAGGCACAAGGCCCGCCCCCGCACGCGCCGAATCCGTGTCGCGCTTCAAGCGTTTCAGGTCTGCACGCAGCTCGGCCACTGTCTGGCAACGCAGATCGCGGTCCTTCTCCAACGCCTTGCTGACGATCCTTTCCAGTTCGGCTGGCAAGGCGCTGTTGAGTTGCACTGCTGAGGTGGGCGCCTTGTTCAAGATGGCCTCGAAAATGACGGCCGTTGTGGCGCCACAGAATGCCCGCTCGCCTGTGGCCATCTCGTACAGCACCGCCCCAAAGCTGAAGAGGTCAGTGCGTGAATCTACGTTTTCCCCGCGGGCTTGCTCGGGCGACATGTAGGCCACCGTGCCCAGGGCCGTGCCCGGGCATGTGAGGTGTTCGGCGTCGATGGTTACCGTGGGCGCATCTTGAAGGGCTGCCATCTGGGGGAGCCCTTCAAGTGCAGGCACGAGCGGGGCCCCTGCCGTCGGCTGCGTCAGCTTGGCCAACCCGAAATCCATAATCTTCGCTTGCCCACGCATGGTCACGAAAATGTTCGCGGGCTTGATGTCACGATGGATGATCCCCTTGGAGTGCGCGGCATCCAGGCCATCCGCAATCTGAATCGCCAGGTCCAGAAGCTGGTCAATCTTCAGCGGCCTACCTTCGACGACGCTTTTGAGAGTGTGCCCTTCGAGAAACTGCATGGCAATGAAAGGCTGGCCCTCGTGCTCGCCAATCTCGTAAATGGTGCAGATGTTGGGGTGGTCCAGGGCTGAGGCCGCTTGGGCTTCTCGCTGGAAGCGCTCTAGGGCCTGACGATCTTTGGCCAGCGCCTCGGGCAAAAACTTCAGGGCCAGGAATCGGCGAAGCTTGGTGTCCTCGGCCTTATAGACCACACCCATGCCGCCACCACCCAGCTTCTCGAGGATTCGGTAGTGGGAAACTGTTTGGCCTATCGTGATCGTCGCCCCTGCTCTGCCCAAACGAGCCTATCGTACAAGAGTTAGAGCGAAGTTGACAGTGCCGAGCAGTAAGCCAGGAGAAGACGTAATCACTGTAATCGCCTGTCCTTCGCCAAAACTCCAGCCAGCTTTAGAATCAGCAAGATACCGCAATGCCGCGTAACATGTTACTTGGATGAATTCAGACCCCGTGTAGTCAAAAAACTCATCGCGGCCTGAATCTTCCTGAACAAAGCAGATTCCTCTTTCTAATCAATGTCTCGGTGTCCACAGCCTTCAACGAGCCGGTC
>JBPYDQ010000853.1:0-3167 GCA_051986135.1 Terriglobales bacterium
GAAAATCAGCAGCACGCATACCTTCACCACCACGATCAGCGAATTCAGATTCGCTGACTCCTTGATGCCGTATACCAGGACGGCGGTAACCAGCATGATTCCCAGAAAGCCGAACAAGTTGAAGGAAGAATACTGGTGAGGCAGGCTCGCCGGATCGATGTGCTGCATGGCCAACACCTTTTGAAATTGCGCGGTGAGTCCTTCAAAGTGTCCGTGGTACAGCACGAACGCAGTGCCGGGTGAACCGGCGAGTGACGGCGAGAGCCGAATGCCAAAATCGCCCAGCAGGCTGAGCACGTACCCGCTCCAACCGCTGGCCACGGTGGCTGCACCCAAGGCGTATTCAAGGATCAGGTCCCATCCAATGATCCAAGCGATCAGTTCGCCCAGCGTGGCGTAACCATACGTGTAGGCCGATCCTGCCACCGGAATCATCGAGGCGAACTCGGCATAGCAGAGCCCCGCAAATACCGAGGCTGTGCCGGCGAGAATGAACGACAGGACAATCGCTGGACCGCCATGATTCGCCGATGCCGTTCCCGTCAATACAAAGATGCCGGTTCCGATAATGGCGCCAATGCCCAGGGAAATCAGGTTCCCTGCTCCGAGCGCGCGACGCAGGCTGTGCTCGCCCGTCTCGGTCGCCTCCTTCATAATGAGGTTCAGGGGTTTTCTGGTCCACACATTCGCCATTCAGTTCTCCTGCTGTTTCTTGGGTACCTGTCTCAGCCGCACGAAGATCTCTTCACGGGCCTCAGCCTTGCATTGCCGTCTCGCACCCCGTCCACAGGTAATACACCGGAATGCGCAGCAACACAATGATGAGCCCGGGATACTGGAGGCGTGACTCTCGCTCAGGCTTTCCTATGGAACTTTGGGAACCTGCTCGGAGATGGAAAGGGAGAATGCTCAACCGTAAAAGCGCAAGGCAGAAAGTACCGACGCTTCGATGCTCAGAACAAACCCGCCGGCCTTTCATGGATCGCAGGAGCCGGACGACCCGAGAGGGTCACGACCGGAATCTGCGAGCCGCGTGGGGTGAAATTCCCCGGGCCGACTCGGGCGACGGGGTGCCAAACCGGTCGAATCAAGGTCGGTTCAGGCGGTCGAGGAAGGCGGCGGATAAGTGCCTACTGATTTGGGATTTTTCAGCACTTTCCGAACTTGCCGGCCGACGATGAACTCTTCTCCCGGATTAAGCAGGAAAGTGGTGAGGACGAGCGCGTTAGGTTGCGCTGGAACGCCCTGGGAAGGCCTCATACTTCCGGTGTGAGGATTTGATTCGATCGAAGGTGTTGCGGTGCGCAGGCGAACCTGAAGTTCGCGCGCCGAAGCGCCAATGACCTCCGGATCGAAATTAACCATCAAGTGAGGGACATGGTTGGCCAACTCCGGCATCATGATGCTGGTCTCGACGCTCGGAATGCCTTTTACCATAGCGATGATCACTGCCATACGGTCCCGCGATTCCTTCTCCATTCCTTCATCCGTTTGCGTGAGCAGCCAATCCACCGCGGCCACCATACCGACGATCTGTTCTTTGGCTACTTTCATGCCTCGGCCGACTGAGTCTACGGGGCAGAGATTACGCTGAGCGAGATCGGTGTATTTTTTCTTGCCCAGCAGGAGACCGGCGTTCTGCGGCCCGCGGATGTCTTTCCCACCTGAGAACGACACCATATCGAATCCCATCCCCGTGTACTTCCAAAGATTGGAGATCGGGGGCATATCGGCCGCGGCATCCAGGTGACAGGGGACGCCTTTCTCGTGGGCTACGGCGATCCAATCCTCGCGGCTGATGCCAACCGCGTCTGCCGCATTGAAATAGTTGGTCATCACGGTATTCGGGCCAAGGGCCTGCTGGCAGTCGTCCAACGTGACCACGTCCACAATCTTGATACCGCACAGCTCCATGGCCACATCGTATTCGTAGCGATGGATCTTCTGAACCACGACTTCGTTCTTCGGAAACTGCGGGGTGCCGATCAGGCTTGGAATGTCCAATGGGTGGCAGTTGTTTGCGGCCATAACCGAGGCTGCCGTGGCCAGCGTGATGGCTGAAGATGCGCCGCAACTGACGCAGCAGCCTTCGGCTTTTAGCTTTTCCGCGATATAAGCTCCTGCCTTCTGCTGCAACTCCCGAAGATGCACGGGATGCAATGCGGCCTCGGCGACAGCTGCACGGACGGGAGGAGGCATCACAGCCGATGTGAGTTCCGTGTAGGTGCCTGCGGCGTTGATGATCTTGGTTACACCGAGCTTCTCGTAGTAGTCCGGATGCGCATTCGCCGAACCACTCGCGAGCGTAGCGCCGAGCGCGTCCGTTGCTCTGCCGAGCATGGGCACAGCGCTCAGCGCGGCGACTGTGGCCGGTGAAGCCCGAAGGAACCGTCGACGAGAGTAAGAAGGCTGGTTATCAGGACTCTCAGAATTTTTCATTGCGATGAATTCCTCTCTAGGTCGTGAGACCTGCGACTTCCCCGCGCAAAACGGTCACGGATGCCTTGGGGAGCTGGAACACAGTTTGCGCAGAGGCATCGATTGACGAAACCACGGGCGGCAGGTTTGGATCGGCGTGAGCAGTGGCGTCCGCGCCGTGCCAAACGTATTGTTCGCTGCCAAATGTGACCATGCGAATTGTGCCGGAAAAATGTCCGGTCCCGCCACTGCTTTCAAAAGCGATTCGAACCGGATGCGGATTATCTCTATCTTTGTTGATGAGCAGCAAGGCCCACTGGCCGTCTGGGCGCCGAACGGCATAGCTGGTGACAAGAGCATTTCCGGCGGGGTCTTCGATTCCGACATCGACGGAATAGAGGTGATGGGTGCCGCTACGATGCGCGACCCACTCGTTATTGATCATTTGGCTGGCATAATGGAAGGCGGTATAGCCAGTAATCTTTGCACTGTGGTCCCAAAGGGCGTTGCCCCAGATTGCCCAGCCTTGGCAGCCACGCTCGATGACACTGGGTTCGATAGGTGAATGAATGTAAAGCGCACCGCCCTCGCTGAAGAAGCTGCCGACATTGTCGGCAAGCCATAGGGCCGAAAAAATATCGGACATATAGACCGAAAGCGAACCACAGAGATTGCTTTCGGTGTTCATGAGCGGAATTCCAGCCGGCAATCCGTCATCACGAAAGGCCTCGAGCGTTTTGCGCGTCAGT
>JBPYDQ010000854.1:0-3099 GCA_051986135.1 Terriglobales bacterium
CGCATTGGGTAACCGTTTAGCAAACTGTATTTGGAGAAGCCTGCGTGCGGCTTAACTATCTGAACTCCGTGTCATACTTACGGGCAATCTCATTTACCTGTTCTCGTGTGAGGTGCTTTAGCGGTACGCCGGGCGGACTGCAGGTGTCACGGAAAAAGCCGTCCAAGCCAGCAGGCGACACAACCCAAAGTAGGAGGAGTTCGTGATCAGGATTCTCAAACCCATGCCAAGAGTTCTTGGGTATGAATATCGTTCCGCCCTTTTCAAAAGAGTGACGTAGATTGTTCAGTATGAAGGTTCCGCTGCCTTCCAGAACATAGAAGGCTTCATCCATCTTGAAATGTCGGTGGATCGGAATGCCTGTACCGACCATCACTTGTTGGGTCCCCAATGCAAGATTGTCGGAACCCGTAGCGGAGCCGACTTTGATGAATATCTTGCCATGGTCACGAAAATGAACAAGATATTCGCCTTCGTTGGCGCCAAGCACATACCCTCGCCGCGTTGCGGCCTGACCGCCGATCATGCCCGGCGGCAACATTTGGCTGATACCGAGGCCAACAGCGCTGAAGAGGAAGGATCGGCGTCTCTGCTCAAATGCGTTCATGACAACCTCCTCTGAGGTGTATCGATCATTTTCCGGACACTGGCTCGTGCGAGAACGTTCACCTGCAGCGGAGGGATGACCGTGGATGGCACAAATCCATTCATGACTCTTGGAATTCACGACGGAGAATATCACTTTAAAAACAGTCGGCTCTAGCGGCTGGTGCGTTCTAGGTAACCGGGGATTTACAGAGGTTACCCCACACACTCCAGACCGGACGAAGGGCAATCGGGAAACTAATCGTCGCCAACAGGCCTTCTCACGCCTGATTCCGCAACGGGCAATGGCGCTGGATCACGAGCGAGATGGCGATTTTTCGTCAATTGACAAGCAGGCTTTATGGTTTCCGGTTTGCCGAAAATCCGCACATTGAGGGTGGCTGTGCACCGACCCCTTGGTCGCGAACCAAAGCCAGATCCAACTCAAAAGATACTCCGCGGCACCTGGAAGGGGCGTTATTAAGGGCACAGAGCAAAGCAACAAGGTTTTGGCTCGATCCTCTACTTTGCCTTGGTAACATTGGGACACTACAGAAGCAATCTTTCCACAGAATGATGTAAGACGTGGAGTTTACAGATGCGATTGAGAACAGCGTTCACGGTAATCGCCGCCTTGCTCGCCGGCTCGGTTCTGAGTTGGGCGCAACAGTCGGACCTGAGCAGGCCGGTTATTAGAGACGCGCAGGCGAACAGTCACGAGCAGGTTATAAGTGCCAACGACAACCGCGCTCGAGCCGGAAGACTCGAGAATGGCGTATTGACGTTACACCTTGTGATGGCGCAGGGTACGTGGTACCCCGAAGCGGATGGGCGCGAGCCTTCGCTGCAAGTGCCTGTCTTTGGTGAAGAAGGCGGGCCACTTACAAATCCCGGTCCCCTGATTCGGGTGCCTGAAGGCACAGAGTTACATATTTCTGTCAGGAATCTCTACCACAAGCCTCTCTTTGTGCATGGGCTGGGGGAGGGACAGACAAAGAACTCGTTCAGATTGGAAGCGGGAGAGGTTCACGAGTTCAGCTTCCACAGTGGTCCAGCGGGAACTTACGAGTACTGGGCGAATCTTGAAGATAAACCTATGTTCGCGCGAGGTGCAGAGGCGTCTCAACTGACAGGAGCTTTCATCGTCGATCCTCCCGGGGCTGCGGTGAACGATCGCGTCTTCGTGCTGGGATACTGGATGGAGCTGCTCTACCCTGAGAAGGGGTATTCGGCAGGGGTACGGCAGGTCCTTTCAGTCAACGGAAAATCTTGGCCATGGACCGAAAGGCTGGAATATCGCGTCGGCGAAGAAGTGAGATGGCGCTGGATCAGCGGCAGCGGCATGCCTCACCCTATGCACTTACACGGCGCTTACTTCCGTATTGATAGCGTAGGTGATGGTGACAAGGACACGATCTTTTCCCCATCACAGCAGCGGTATCAGGTAACAGAGCAACTTGGGGCGGGAACCCGCACGATAACATGGATTCCACAACATCCCGGGCACTGGCTCTTCCATTGCCATCTGCTCTTCCACATCACGCGAAAGGATAGCCTCGGATACCAGCTTACATCGCTTCCGGACACACACATGGCAGACGATCCTGGGGCCGGAATGTCTGGCCTGGTCGTGGGCATCAATGTTCTGCCCGGAAAAGAAGAAATCAAGAAATCTGGGCATCGGCGCAAGTTGGACCTGGACATCGGTCAGGTGAACGATAGAATCGCAATGACAGAACGGGAAGGCCAGCGCACTCTCAGCAAAAGCACCGGCCAAATGGGACCCTTGCTGCTGCTGATGCAGGACCAGCTGACCCACATCAATGTTCATAATCACCTCGCCAGCCCAACTGCGGTGCACTGGCATGGCATAGAGCTGGAGAGTTATTTCGATGGCGTTCCCGGCTGGAGCCAGGACGGCCACGGTGTCACTGCTCCGATTGCGCCGGGCAGATCTTTTGTCGCAGAGATAAAGCCGCCACGCGCGGGGACCTTCATCTATCACACCCATTGGCACGACGTCGAGCAGTTGACCAGCGGACTGTACGGTCCGCTAATCGTACTGCCGCCAGGGCGCCGCTTCGATTCCGAGACGGACAAAGTCATCCTGATCAGCCGCGGCGGGCCGGATTTCGCCCGCAGCCCGCTTCTGATCGATGGAAGCGCGGAGCCCGCGCCTTTGCGGCTTAGTGTGGGCACGCGTTATCGCTTTCGTCTGATCAACATCACTCCGGAAGATATGGACTTGGAGGTGAGCTTGACCCAAGGGGACAAGCCGGTAACTTGGACGGCAATCGCCAGAGATGGCCGCGATCTGCCGGTCGAACAGTCCATCGCCCAGCCGGCTCTCCTGCGATTGCCGGTCGGCGGCACGGCCGACTTCGACTATATCGCGAGCGAGAAAAAGGATCTCGTGTTTACGGCGAAGCAGCAAAAGCTCGTCAAGTGCGCCATGGCCGTTAATATCAATTAGTCTCGGAGCTTAGGCCGGGAGATGAGCTTAGTGCCAAGCCG
>JBPYDQ010000855.1:0-2217 GCA_051986135.1 Terriglobales bacterium
GGATGAAGAAATCCTCGGGATATTGCTTCGCCAAAGCGCGCAGAGCGCCGATCCTGCTTTCATATGGGATCGTTACATCTCGCACGAGCACGACACCTTCGAGAAGGCGCAGGCTCTTCGCGGGAGCTTCGCAAGGAACCGTCAAATCTTGCGCCTTAAGCGGTAGCGCCAGGATCAGCAGCAGGAAGATCGAACGCATGGGGTCATCCAATTGGCATAAACAACATTACACCTTTCTGTGCGGTTGGCTGCTGGTTAGTCCGCTTCGCGGACGAGTTCGTCCCATTACTTGACTTCGGTGGTTTCCTCGTTAATCAAGCACAACCGCCGGGCAATAGTGCGATACTGCTCATTAATGTGGCCTCGCCGCACAGCAACGAATCAACCGAGGGTCGAATTCAACCGGGAACATATCTGGCGTGAACTTGTCCCGATTCCGAGGCGTGCTCTAACTGAAGAAGAAATGGAATGGGTGAGACAGAGCCTGCTTTCTCGGAAGGACTTTGCGGACTTTTTAATTCCACAATTATTTGCCGTCTCGAAATGCCCATGTGGAACTTGCAGGACAGTGGGCTTGGAGCCTTTGGAGTTGCCCAATCGCAAGGGCAGGTCAGGTAAGGTTGGTGGACTGGGCATTCAAACGAAGGAGCACGGCCCCATCGACATTCTGTTGCACGCGAACGATGGTTCCTAGTCGAGATGGAAGTTATCTGGTACAACTTTCCGCAACCGTTTCCGGAAGCATGGGAGGAAGTCAGCCGAATGCCCGACCCTGCCGCTGATTGAGATGGGTAGCTCCAGTACCAACAAGGACGATTTCCTGGTTAACCAGGACTCATCATGCCAGGACGTCGTAGACTGTCCGCAAGGGAGTATCGTCCAGATGAAATCGCAGGAGTTGTACTCCACGTTACGGGTGCACCTGGCACCCATGTTCAAAGCGAACGGATTCAAAAGGGCAAAAACCATGCTGAGTTGGGTTCGGCCTCGTGGGGAGCTATACGTAAGTGTTTGGTGCCAAGCGGACCAGACTGGATGGGACACCTACGCTGGGTCGAAATTTGTTGTTGAGTTCCAACTTGGTCGTGAGCCGGTCATTGGCAAGAGTGAAATCCGCCGCGCCCGCATCGGAAAAATGCTGAGCGCGGCCGAGCGAGAAGACATTCGCACGATTCAGAACAGTGTGATTGCCTCGTTACGTCGGCCTCCAAAACGTCATGCCCTTCTTAACGCCGGTGAAGAACTCAGTGCTTGGTATCTGAAACAATTCAAGTCTATCGACCAACCCTACAGCGAGCGCGACGACATCTGGTTTCGATACGGCGATAAGGAAGATGTCGATACATGGGCTAGGTTCCTCATCACCAAAATTCCCGATTGCTTTCGCCAGGTCGAGACGTGGGACCACCCCATGTACCCACTTTGACGGTAACCTCGTTAGCACGTAGCCGCCCGGCGGCGGACGCTACGCATGACGAACGGAGCAGTGATCGCCCAGCGGTTTTGATATAAGTGTGGGTCACGTTTGAAGAGGAGGTGCCCCAGTGACCCTGCCGGCGCTCGAGATTGCCGATCTCATCCGCACTGCTGGAGCCGCCTTCGTCGAGCGAAACCGCCAGTGGATTCGCTGGAAGCACGTCAAGGTATTGCTGGCCATTGCGCGCTGTCGTACTGCCGCACTCGGTGGGCATCTCGATGAGTGCATGCGCTGCGGACATCATACCCCCATCTCATACAACAGCTGCCGTGATCGTCACTGTCCAAAGTGTCAGACCGCGGCTCGGGAACGCTGGATCGCCGCCCGTCAGCGAGAACTGCTCCCCACGCGCTACCTGCACGTGGTCTTCACACTTCCCCGCCACCTGGCTCCGCTGGTGCTGTACAACAAAAAGATCCTCTACGATCTCTTGTTTCGTATCAGCGCGGAAACACTGCTCGAAGTGGCTCGCGATCCGAGACACCTCGGTGCAGAGATTGGTTTCTTCAGCGTGCTGCACACCTGGAATCAAAAAGTCAGGCTTCATCCGCACGTCCATTGTGTGGTTCCCGCCGGCGGCCTCTCGCTCGATCACACCCGCTGGGTCCACTCACGGGACAACTACTTCCTGCCCAAGCCGGTTTTGCGTAAGGTCTTTCGCGGCAAGTTCGTCGCAGCTCTCCGCCAGGCCTTCCAGAATGGCGAGCTTCGCTTCCCCGAGAAGTTAAAACTGCTCGCGC
>JBPYDQ010000856.1:0-3434 GCA_051986135.1 Terriglobales bacterium
CCGTCAACTCCAGCCAGGCGAGCACCGCAACCGGAAGAACCAGATACATCGTCGCTACCCACACGAAAGGCGCACAGACCTGCAGCCAATGCGGCAGAACCGCAACCACCGACGGCGATTTAGCCAACAGCCGCGCTCCGCGCATGGCGCTCCAAATTCCCAGCCACGCAAACAAACGCACTCCGCCACCCCGGCGAATCGCCGCGAACGCGCAGGCAGCCAGTCCTATAAACAGGAAAACACTCCCGAACATGATGTTCGCAAGTTGGTCGCTGGACATTAGTGCCAATTGATTCTGCAAATGCGCGCCTCAGAAGCACCGTCAAGATACCAGAGAGTCTGTGCTTGCCAAAACGGCCGGCTGGCCGAAACACTTGACTCCACTCCGGCGGAATTGTACCTAAGGGACTGACTTTGTCAGCCGGGCCGTCCGCGGGGTCGCGTCCGCAGAATGGCAATTTCAGTTTCGATGCGTTCCACATTTCACTGCTGGAGGACTGACCGGCTGAGGCTCTCGACAGACTGGTTCGCCGTGTGCTGCGATCACAACACTCGAGCAGCTCCGCACTCAATAAAGCCGTGCTTGTGTCTGTCCAGATTGCTCCCGGATTACGCGCAAGAACGAAGCCGACAAACTGAGAATTATTGATGTTGATCCGGCCTTAGGTCCAAGATGCATCCGTGCGCGTCCATTTGGCAAACCGGAGAAAAAACCATGCAACTAGGATTCATCGGAACCGGCGAGATTACAGCGTCAATAGTCACTGGTCTGCGCTCGTTTGGGGCCACACCGCACACCATCCAACTATCCCCGCGGAACCCTGCTATCGCCAATAAGCTTGCCAATCGTTTCAAGGGGATATGCGTTGCTTCTTGTAACCAGGAAGTTCTCGATCGTTCCGATACGATCGTAATCGCGGTAAGGCCCCCGGCAGCGCGAGCTGTCCTTTCAGAAATGCGCTTCCGTCCGGACCATCAAGTAACTAGCCTTGTCTCCACACTCTCGCTGCGGAGCCTCTCTGAACTCGTGGCGCCTGCTACGCGAATCACAAGGGCCGTCCCGCTACCATCAGCGGCTAAGCGATTAAGCCCCACAGCGATATATCCGCGAGACCAAGCTGCCTGCGATCTCTTCGCTCATCTTGGAACAGTTTTAGTGGTTGAAAGCGAGAAGGAGTTCGACGCAATCTGTGCGACGACTGCAACAATTGCATCCTATTGCGCGTTCGCGGAAAGAATTGCGTCCTGGTTGGCACAACAAGGAGTCCGAGAATCGCAGGCCAGAGAGTACACTGCACGATTATTCTTGGGGGTTACCACTACGGCCGTCGATACGGCCGGTCGCAGTTTCCAATCACTAGCCGCTACTCACGCAACTGCCGGCGGCATAAACGAACAATTTCTCAAACACCTGGTCGAACACGGCTTGCTGACGAGCGTTTCCGAAGCTCTCGACGCAATTCTGCACCGAATCACCACGGAATCAGCAAGGACCTAACGTCGGGGCTACCGTTTGACACCTGTGGTGCGCAAAACCTGGTCCTAAAAGGGCATCCTTCAAAATCATTTTCTTAGGTGTGTATGACTTGGCCGCGCATGTCCACGGGAACCGCCAGGTCCAAAACTTCGCGCTATTGGTCAGACTTGTTGAGATACTTGATGAGCAAGACCTCATTACCCTGCTGGTTGTAAAGCAAATCATCCACAAGTTCCTTCGCCATCAAAATTCCAAAGCCACCCGGGCGTATGCCCTGGGCTTCGCGCTCCGCAATGTGACGAAAGGGTTCGTCAGGGGGATTGGCAAGAGCGCTGTGTTTGAGTTCTTCAAGTGAAAAGCCGGTGCCAGGGTCTTTCACTTTGCAGAGGACCATGCGGCGCGTGCGAACGTAGGAGACCTCTACGTGCTGAGAAGCGTCGAATTTGCCGCCATGCTCTATGGCGTTTAACAGCATTTCACGGAACGCCGTGGCGACCCGCTCGGTTTCATTTTCCGGCAGGTCGGATGTTTCTCGGTAAAACTGAATGAGCCGATCCGCGGTCGCCAGATCGCAGCGTACGGCAAGACGCACCCAGTTGGCCGTTGCCGAGAGAATCTCGATGCCGTCATCCCAGAACGGTGTGGTCATAGCCGAGCGGACGATTTCTGCAAGCTCTTCGGTCGAAAACGGTCGAGCAAAATAACTAAACGCCCGTTCGCGAATAGAGTTCAGCACGTCGCCTGGAGTGAATTCATCGGTCAGGATGATCAAGCGGGTATGGGGACGAACGAGGCGCAGTCGGCGGAGCAACTCAATGTCTTGCTGACCGGAAGTACGCTCGCCGGTGATGATCAAGTCGAAGGCATGCGATTGTGAGAGTTCCAGGGCCTCCTGATTATCCCTGGCAGATCGGATGTCCCAATCGTGCTGATCGCACAGACCGGTGAGCATACGGTTAAGTTCCGGGCTGGAATCGATGAGGAGTGCCTGACGGGGTTCGTGGACTGCAGGAGCCGGTCTAGAGAGCTCGGACATTAGTTCTTACCTGGTTTCACGACAGAGAGAATAACGGACAGACGGAAGTAGGTTGCACCAAAGAAAAGGCGTAGGCAAGGGCGTTGCCCTTCAGCGCTTCACCGCGGGACCCGCTTCGTTTCGCAACGTGTCAGGTTGCGCAGTCAGGTGAATCTCAGGTAGAAAATACGAAGCTTGGTCTATCGGCGCTAACACCGAAAGAAACACCCAATGGCTAACCGCAATCCAGAGCGCCTGCCTTACAACGAGGCAGGCGAAATTCATAAGCGCCGATTCTGGTATCGCTTAACAGTTTACTAGCTCGGGTCGAACGGCCAGCCTTCAATAGTAGGACGACAGGAATGGCCGCGATCAGTTCCAGGCGAGGCGATAAGCCCCGCAAATCGGCAATGAGAATTACTGCTTAGACGCCTGTTCTATCGCTGCTGCAGAATCTACCCGTTAGCTCAGTAGAAAGGAGACTAACGATGATCACCTCATCCACAGAAAGTTTAGCTTCTTACCCAGTAAAGACTACCGCCGCTCAAAACGAGCACAACGGTGACCTGGAAATCAGTTCTCTCGGCGCAGCGCCGGGCACAGCAAACATGAATCCCCCAGAATCCATCGGATTTAGCCGCGGACAGCAGTCCTTGGACCATTCGGTTTGGTACAGCGGCACGCTAATGACCTTTCTGGCTACCGGTGAAGACACCCGCGGACAGTTCGCGTTGATCGAAGCGGTCGGTAGGAGAGGCAATGTTCCGCCCCCGCATATCCATCACAGGGAAGATGAGATCTTCTACGTACTGGAAGGCGAGATGATCTTCTCGGTCGCCGATCGTACAATCAAGGGCACGCCCGGCACCATGATCTTCTTACCGCGCGACGTGCGTCACTCGTTCACCATCGAATCAGAGCAGTACCGGATGCTTATTCTTA
>JBPYDQ010000857.1:0-11820 GCA_051986135.1 Terriglobales bacterium
CGCGTCCGAGACCATGCGATTGACCACGCGGAGGTTCGGTTAAGCACCTCCGTGTATTTCGCGGTAGGTTGCCGGCACTGCGACCACGCATTCCGCTGGTCGAAGTGATCTCGGGCCCGAGGATCTACCAGTGGTTTGTGCCCCTGTTCCTTCCTTTGAGGTCTGCTGCGTGCGGCGTCTCGCTAATCTATCATTTTCGGCCTTAATCGGTTTGAGGCGCCTACGGTTGAGGACCTCGACACCCATCCGGCGTTCCGGAATGTGTGAACGCGGAACGGGCGATATGTGCCGGAGGGTTAATCAGAGTTCTTAGTTTCCTTTTGGAGAGCCCTTAGATCTCGGATCACGACCTTACGGCCATCGATGTCGATGATGCCTTCCGCCTGCAGGCGGCTGAGATTGCGCGACACCAACTCGCGCACGGTTCCAATCTGGGCGGCGAATTCCTGGTTGCTGGAAGGCAACTCGATTTCGATTCCGTCATTGGTGTGTCTTCCTTCCCTCTCGGCGTGACGCAAGAGAAATGAGGCGAGCCGGTGGCGCACCGTCGCGAAGGAAAGTTCCTCGATAATTCCGACTAACCTCCGCAAACGCGCCCCGACGACACGTAAGACCTTCAGTGACACCTGAGGATGAGCGAGGCAGAGAGCCTGGAAATCCTGCTTGCTGATAAACAGCAACGTAGCCTCGTCAACCGCAGCTACCGAGGCCGGGTAGTTGCCACCGTCAAAGACCGGCAGTTCGGCTACGGAACTGCCGGGACCATCGACGCTGAGGACGTGCTCACGGCCACCAGAAGAACTCTTGAAGATGCGAACGTGTCCTGCTTCGACGACGTATAAACCCGAGCATGGTTCACCTTCGCTAAACACGATTTCACCTGCAGCGTAATGGCGCGGAACGGCGCGTTGCATGAGAAAGGCAAGTTCATTCTCCGCCAGACCGGAAAAAATTGGGACTTTCGCGAGCGTGTCGGCATGATTGACCTTGGCTTGTGGCATGCAGCTTATTGTACGAAAACATGCCCGAACCGGAGGCTATCCCGGATGCCCCCTGAGACTAGCGGACTGGCGCTGGAAAAGGCATGATCATCGATGCCGTCCGGCCCTTCCGAGCCAGGTTCATTGTGTGCCAAAGTTCAACGCCCCACCACGCCAGGGCCGTGAGCTCGATAAATCCCGTGAACCCGATCAGCGGATAAGCTAGGTTAGGCACGAAGTCAGCGAGCACCTGCAACAGCACTCGCCCGGAGCAGCCTACGTTGAACAGAATAAACGGAGTCCATAGTGAGTTCATGCGTTTCGCGTCGATGCCTGCCAGTATCGGCACCACCCTCGACGATACTCCAAGGATCATCATGCTAACGAAACCCACGGTAAAGCCGTGTCGGTGAGATCCCATGTAGGTGTGTGCAAACAGCTGATGTGTGACAACGCCATAGAACGGGAAAAACGGCATCATGCCGCACGAGAGCAGCAGCCAGACATAGGCAGTACGGATGAATTTGAAAGTCCGGTCGGGCTGAGCCGGATGCCTGAAAACGCCGACCTGAATGGCCAGCAAGGCTGCCCATACGGGCATCGACAAATACGCGATTTCAAGACCAATGGCGAAATATAGGTTACGCGTGCTGAGCAGCAGAACGTAGCTAGTGATGTTCAGGATCAGGCTGCCATTCATTAGCCCGAAGATCAGCCCCTGGCGATCATGCGCGGGTTTTGCGAGGCCATAGACGTGCGGCACAAAACGTTGGCTCACGCCCGCAATGATCAAGGCGGCGAAGCCCAGCAATTGAATGTCGCGCAGCGGCCCGTCAATTAGCGCCATACGCCTGATGAGTGTTTGTTCCGAGTGGGCCGTAGCCTTGGCGAAGAAGAACACCGCTTCGAGGGCCGTGCCTAAAAGTAACCACACGAATGAGGTGGCAATGAATTTCTCGTACGGATTGTGAGGCCCAATCGATTGCCGCAATGTGCGGTACATCACCATCATGAAAAGCGCCACCGCCGCGAGCTCGCATACTCCGGAAATTCCGCCCAACCAAAGTGCCACCGGCGCTGGCGATGACATCTCCGCAACCATGCCTGCTACGATTCCGGTTGCAAGCAGATAGAAGCTCAGGTTCGCGAGCTCGGGCCGCCACAGCCTGGTGTTCTTGAAACGTGGGAACGATTGGTAGGCAAAACCCATGACAAACATTCCCACCCAGCCAAAGATCATGGCGTGGGCATGCGCATGGATCGACGGCAGAAGATGCAGCTGGAGGAAACTCTTACCCATTGCGACCTGGAGCAAATTGATCGCACCCCACAGACAGCCCACCGTCAACACAGTCGTCACCCCAGCTTTGAAAAAGCGCCGGTAGACGTAATCTTCGAGTCTCGTCTCGTAAACGTAAGGTCCCGAGTTTGGGTTTGCCAACTCGGCGTTGATCTCGCGCAGCAGTTCCTCCGCGTTCGCCTGGTGGACAGCGGCAAAAACCGCCAGTGGCTCGCTGGGAGCGTTTTCGCCTCCGCATCCCTTCAGCCCATGCTCGTCGAAGGCGCGCCGAGCACCCGGGCACAGCCTTACGATGTCCGCCACGCTGGTGTCTTTCGTGATTTCAATCGCCTTCATGGCTCTCACCTCTTGCCCATGTTGCGAGCATGAGGTCTCGAAGCCAATGACATAAGTCACAGGTATGAAAGTTTGTGAATGGAGCGGTGTGACATCAGTCATAGGCACGCAATAACTGATCTGTCAGGGTGAACCAAGGAGCTTGACTGTGGAACTTCGACTGGATTTCGCTGAGCGGCCATTCATCGTCATCTGGGAAACCACCCAGGCTTGCGATCTTGCCTGCGTGCATTGTCGGGCCTGCGCGCAGCCTCTGCGAAGCGCGATGGAGCTGAATACGGAAGAGGCAAAACATCTTATCGATGAAGTAAAGGCACTTAGGGCGCCGGTTTTCGTCTTAACTGGCGGGGATCCATTGAAGCGGCCTGACACTTTTGAGTTGGTCAAACATGCTTCGACTAATGGAGTGCGGATTTCTCTTACCCCAAGCGCGACGCCTCTACTCACGCGGGAGGCGATCCACAAGCTAAAAGAGTGCGGCCTCGCGCGGCTCGCGGTGAGCCTCGATGGGCCGGACGCCTGGGCTCACGATGCCTTCCGCCGCGTGCCGGGATCTTATGAGTGGACGCTTGCTGCCGTTCGATGGGCACGGGAGGTACGCCTGCCAGTCCAGATCAATACAACCATCACGCGCCACAATCTCCAATACCTCGACTCCATCATTGGGTTGCTCGAACAACTCGACATCGTGCTCTGGAGTGTGTTCTTCCTCGTCCCAACAGGACGCGGCTCGGCAGTCGATCTGATTTCAGCCGAGGAATTCGAGCAGGTATTTGAGAAGCTCTACGAAATCTCGCATCGCATCTCCTTCGACATCAAAACCACGGAAGCGCAGCATTACCGCCGCTATCTTCTTCAGCGCCGGACGGAAGAAAAACGCAAGGGCAATGCCCAACCTCTGCCGGCATTGCTTTGTGCCGTCACAGCCGATGGGATTGGGCGTGCTCGGCGTGGCATCAATGATGGAAAAGGCCTCGTATTTATTTCGCATCTAGGGGAAGTATTCCCTAGCGGCTTCCTTCCGGTCTCGGCGGGCAACGTGCGCAAGCACTCATTGACCGAACTCTATCGGCATTCGCCGCTATTCGTGGCGCTGCGCGACAGTTCAAACCTGAAGGGCAAATGTGGGATCTGTGAATTCCGTGAGGTCTGCGGAGGATCACGGGCCAGAGCCTATGCGCTGACCGGAGACCCATTCGCCGAAGAGTCCTGCTGCACTTGGCAGCCCAAGGTTCGTGCTACCCGCAGCCGGTGAAGGTACGCATCCAGAGCAGTGTACGCGCTAGCTGGATCCGAAGCGCCGCCCCACTGCCGCTCAAATACGTAGAGTAGAGATCGGAAACCGATAGCGCATGCGGGAAAGCGGGCGACGAATCCATTGTCAGTGGCTTGCCTTGTCTGATTCGCGGCTCTCATCAACGAGTTCGGCAGCCTCAGGCCGTTCCCCAAACTCAATGTCCCAGGTGTGCTCAGCCTGCAAAGCCTTCTCGCGGGCAAATTCAAGTTTAGCCATCTGGTCAGGCACTTCCACGTCAGGGCGAATTTCACGAGTGGGTACGGGAGTTTCTGGAGCCGTACCAACACCGACTCGGGTTGACATGCCAGGACTGACGAGAACAGACACACCTGGCAGCTTGGCTGAAGCAACTTCAACCAAGCCTTCGAAAACGTCAATTTCGCTTACGCCGTTTCTATTAACCTCTACATCGAATCGCGTACCGCGAACAGCGATGACCGCGCTTGGAGTGCCCATTTGGAAAGGAGGCGCTCCACCCGTTCGCTTGCGGATGTAGGCGCGGACTTTGCCGAGGAGGATCTCTAGTGCGTCCCAAGCGCCGGATTGCGGAGCGCGGAGAATAAGCCGCGTGTGTGGCTGCACCAAAATCTCGCTTTCATCAGAACGCAGAACCAGGACAACTTGGCCGTCGTGGGTATCAAGGATCGTGCCTTCCGGCAGGACTTGTCCACGCGCTGGCGGCCCCCCGGAGCCACCGGGAATCTGAACTTGAACCAAGCCTCTCCACTCCGAAATAACTCCGCCTGCAAATGGAGCGAAACCGAAAGATGATGGTGTCGGTGAAGGACCCTGAGAAAGCGTCTGAGCGCCACACGCACTGAGTGCCGCAAACAGGGTGAGGACCAGAACCGCAGCCCAAGCACCGTTCTTCACCGCATGAACCGAGGCTCGCAGGCCGAAGGGAGTCAGCCTGCGAGTCTCGATAGTCGTGTTTTCCTGAAGGACAGACACGATACTAACCTCCGATGATGATCCTGATCACCTTGCCGGTGCAGGCGTTGACCTTCACTTCATATTCTGCGCCGCTGGACTTTACAACATCCACGGACCAGTCGGGCGGATTGTCAGTCTTTTCCAGCACTGCCAGCACAACTCTCCCACCGCCGACAGCCGCCAGAGCGATCCGTTCCGCCTTCGCCTTTGTGATAAAGGTGCACGGAGCCATGGCTTCCAAAGGCTGGGTGATGGTCTTCAGAACCGCACCGCTGTGTGCGTCTATCTGAACTTCATACTCCTGAGCCGAACCGAGCACGTCCACTGACCAGACTCTCTTGTCGGTTTTTCCCATCGTGTCGAGCACTGCCTGCAATACTTCCCCGCCACCAACGGCCGACAGAGCATATTGTTCCGCCTGTGCTTTCGACATCAGCTGCATCGTAGAAAGAGGTTGGGTGATGATCCTCACGATGTGGCCGGTATGAGCGTCCACCCAGACTTCATATTCGTGGGTGGAACCGGCAATGTCCACGGACCACACCAGCTTGCCAGCATTACTATCGAGCGTAGCCTGCAAAACGGTGCCACCGCCTACGGCTCTGAGGGCATCCTTTTCAGCTGCTTGCTTGGAGATCAGCCCTGTGGCAAATGCAAGAGAAGCTCCGAGGAGAACGGTCAGTAGGGTGAGATTCGATTTTTTCATCGCAATGTTCCTTAGTTTGAATTTGAGTCCGGCTGCCCGGTCTCGCCCTGACGATTTGCACCTCGTGTGCCAAAGGGTTAATGCGGAAGAATCACGCGGCTGGCTGCACAGATAGCGCACTGCGAAACCCTTCGTTTACAACATGGGTCAGTAAGACCCGCCTTTGGACCCGGCGTCGGGTCTAGCCTCCGCGGGAATCCTGACGCGGACTCGGATTCCGTGTTCGTCGCTGGTCGCTTCGATTGTGCCATGATGTTCTTCGACAATTCGTTTGACGAAAGTCAGACCCAAGCCCCAGCCTGGCGTCGAAATCTCATGTTCACGTGCGCGATAAAACGGCTCGAACAGGTGCGAGAGCTGATCCGGTGCAATGGGTGCGCCCGGATTGCGGACCTCAAAAATCACAGCGTATCCATCGCCGCGCACAGCCAACGACACCTCACTTCCGCCGGGGCTGTACTTTACAGCGTTGTTGAGAAGATTGAGCAGTACGCCGGTCAGCATAGGAGGATCGCCTACCACTACCGGCAACGGTAAGTCCAATTTCACGCAGACGCGTATTTCAGCTGAATCGGCGATCGGAGCCATGATTCTTTCGACCTGCGCAACAACCTCCGAAATCGCCACAGGTTCTTTACGCAGCGATCTTGCTCCCGCGTCAAACCGCAGAACATCCAAGTAGGTGTTGATCAGCGACACCAGACGCTGCGATTCGCGAAAGATCGTTGCCGCTGCGTTCGAGGAGGCTGCAGCCCCGGGATAAAGCAGCAGGAACTCAGAGAAACCTTGAATTGAGACCAAAGGAGTGCGGAGTTCGTGGGTGACAAAGCGCAAGGCTTCGGCGCGTGCCCGGTCGCGTTCGAGCCGCGATGTAAGATCGGTCACCACCACCATCCAGCGCGCTGCGCTGCTGTCTACACTCGTCAGGCGCAGGCCTCGCACCTGCCAGAATCCGCCCCCTAAGTAGACCTCGCTCTCGGGAGGCAACGCTCCTGCGCTCATTTGCGACGCAAGATTCGACCATCGCGGGTGACCCAGGAGTTGTCCAAACTCAACCAATCCCACTACTGGTTGCCAGTTCTGCTGGCGACAAAATCCTTCCCAAAAGGGGTTGCAGAATTCCATCTTTCCGCTCTCGTCGAATACCGCAAGCCCTTCCTGCATCGATTCGAGCAGGTTTTGCCTAAACGTGTAGAGCGCAGCAAGTTCGGACTGCAATTTTTGAATGAGATCGAGTTTATGCGACAGGTAACGTGCCGAATTCTGCGCAGCCGGGTCTGAGTGAAAGCTGCTGAGCCGTCCCGTCGCTTGACCGGACAATAAAGTTCTTCCTAGTTGCTGCAGGCCAACATTCAACGCGCGGTTCACGATCACCAGATTTTCCAATTGAGCCAGCGGCACGGCCAGAAAGGCAGCGCAAACCAGCGGTCCGAAGTCGAGCAGAACACCTCTGCGGCTAAACAGAAAGAATCCGCCTGCGTAGAGGGCGGCGAGGAGAACGAAAGGAATCCACACCCACTCCCAACCCGGCCGGCGCAGTACGAGCCACGTGGAGACCAAGCTGTAAGCCAGCAACATCACAATCTGGGAAGTGAAACCAGCGTGACGAATTCCACGACCAGTGAGCAGGCCATCCAGCACGTTCGCGTGTACCTCCACACCGGGCATCGGCATTTGTCCACTTACAGGCGTCGAAATCCGGTCACCCAGGTCGGATGCTCCAAAGCCAATAAGCACGTTCTTGCCTTGCAGTGAGTCGAATCTGTGACCCGCCAAAATGCTGGCTGCGGAAATCGTGAGAAACGGTGGATCAGCTTCATCTGGAACGAACTGCTGCCGAAAATCGATGAGGAGAAATTGAGGAGAGTAAGAACTCCATCCGGTACCGTCTTTGTGCCGCGCATGACCCTCGATCCAGATGTGCTGCTTGCCCAGCTTGAGTTCGCTTTCATCAACGCGGACCGACTGGCCTGTCGCAACACGGGCCATCTCGACGGCAAGAGGCCAACGAGGGCCATCCGTGCTCACTTCCACGAGCGGCACCCGGCGTGCGATGCCGTCAGGATCTGTCATAGCCTGCACATGACCAACGCCAAAGGCTCGAGCACGAAATAACGGTAGAGGATTGGTCCAGAGGCGATCCGGTGCATTGCTCAACTTCGCCGCCAGTATCACGTTGCCCGCGTCACCGATGGCTTGGGCCAAAACATTGTCCCCGGCAGCATCGCCGGACTCGGAAACAAGGATGTCTAGCCCAATAGATGCCGGTCGCTGCTCGCTCACGGCAACAATAAGGCGTGCGAGTTGAGCCCTAGGCCAGGGCCAACGGCCATAGCGTGACAGGCTGGCGTCGTCGATTACAACCATTGCGACCGTGGCGGAGGTTTGCTGATGGCCACGCACCCGAAAAAATGCATCACCCAGCCGGCGGCTCAATTCTTCTATTGGGTAAGACAGGCTAAATGTCGCAACCAGAGCCAGCAGCAACAGGTTCAATACGAGCCAGTGGGTTGCGAGACCGAGCCTCCGAGCTTCCCTGGAAGATGCAGTCATGTGCTAATCGCATCGAGGTCTATGCCCATTCGCCTCGCTTTTTTGTAAAGCGATTTGCGTTCAATGCCCAACTTACGGGCGGCTTCCGAACGATTACCCGCCGATTCCCGCAAGACCCGAATAATCTGCTCGCGTTCGGCTTCCTTCAGGGTCAAGTTCGCCGGAGCTGCGGCGACCGGAGGCGATACCGGCGCTGTCGCCGACATCCCGGCCTCGCGGCAATTCTTCACGTCCTCGGGACTGATCTCCCCAGTGGCAGACAAGATCGCAGCCCTCTCGATCAGGTTTTCCAGTTCTCTTACATTTCCCGGCCATAACATTTCCGTTAGTAGGTCGACGGTGCAAGCCTGCAAGGTTACCTGCCGCAGATTGTGCCGGTTGAAGCGCGCAAGGAAATGCTGCGCCAGTAACGGAATATCCTCTCGCCGCTCTTCCAGCGAGGGCAAGCGGATGCTGATGACACTCAGCCGGTAATACAAGTCTTCACGAAACTGCTTGGCGCGGATGCGCTCCATCAGGTCGGCGTTGCTAGCCGCCAGAATACGAACATCAACAGCGATGGTTGCATTCGCCCCGAGCCGTCGCACTTGTCTTTCCTGCAGCACCCGCAGCAGCTTCACCTGAAAGCCTGGAGTGGTTTCGGAAATCTCGTCTAAAAAAATGGTGCCGCCGTTCGAGCTCTCAAAAAGGCCACGGCGGGCCGCGTCCGCGCCGGTAAAAGCGCCTTTCTCGTGTCCAAACAGTTCGCTTTCGAGCACACTCTCGGCGAGTGCTCCGCAGTTGATCGCGGTCATCAGCTTGCCAGCCCGCCTGCTATGTTCGTGGATGGCGCGCGCCACGCGTTCCTTGCCAGTTCCGCTAGCGCCCACAATCAGAACCGTTGCATCCGTAGGCGCGACTCGCGCTATCGTCCGGTAGACTTCCAGCATTCTGGAACTGCGACCGACGATCGCCGTTCCCTCAAAGCCTGCTGGTTCGTCCTGCTGCGCAGCCGGCACACTCGCTGCCGCCTCTCGGCGGGCCGTGAGACGTTTAATACAGCGTAATAACTCATCCACACGCAGCGGTTTCCCCAGATATTCGGCAGCCCCATCCCGCACGGACTTCGCCAATGTCTCCACGCTGGCGTGGGCGGTTACCATCACGCAATCGCAGTCCGGGCGCAGCTCTTTAATCCGCTTGAGGAACTCCACCCCATTAGCGCTACCCAGATAAATGTCGACAATAGCGAGCTGAACTGGCTGCTCTTGAAGGTGTGCTTCCGCTTCTCTCGGGTCCCGTGCGGTAAAACAGGTATGTCCCTCCGCCGCCAGAACCGAACTGAGCCACTGGCGGGTAGCCCTATCGTCGTCGACTACGAGTATGTTCATGACAGTACTTTCGTGAGTAACACTTTCTCAACAGAGAAGAGACCTGGGAGCACACGGGATGCCAAATTGGAAACTTCAGAAGTGATATGTCACCTCGAATCGCGTCGCGTCCGCCTTGAAGGCCCCCGTGACTTGTGCCATGTGATACCTCGAATAATCCAGATCAAATTCCCAGTGACCCAACATCAGTTGATTGCGAGCGCTGATCTCCCACGCAGCTTGGAAGTCTGCCCCGCCGGCAATAGCCTCCGCGCCTGCCCGCGCCATGAGTTCCCCGCGATATCTGCGGTTCGGATGAAAAGTGCCGCCTAACTGAGCCTGGTGGCTTTGGTAGTTGTCGGGACTGAAGTATCCGTGCGCTACATCCTTGCTGAATCCATAGTGGCGGTAGCGATAGCCCGCAACATAATCCACCTTCGCCGTGGTCCATCGATGAAGAACTTCCGCCCCCTGTTCACCGCCGACATTCTCGTCCGTGTAATGTCTTCGCGATGCCCGCAAGTTAATTTGCCAATGGTCTGGGGTCCAAAGGCCGAATACGTCCCAGCCCTGCGCGGTCAGTTGATGCTCGGCGGCCTCAGCGTCCGGCACAATGGGAATCCGTGAAAATCCTGCGCCCACCAGAAAATGGGTAAACAGTGGTCCGCTGACCGTCGAATTGTAGATCGCTCGCAAATCGCCCTTGTCAAAGCGGATCGCTCCGCCCCCGACCGAGACAGACAGACGTTCCAACGGCCTCCATCGCACTGCCTCCGAAAATATCTCAACCACCTGCAGTGAATCGTCGCGACTGTGAAGGAACTGTTGTTCCAAATGGAGGTCGCTCGTAAATTCAGGTTTGATCCGGAGCTCAAGACGTTCCGTCCCACGCCAGGAGTGGTTTCCCGCAGAGTCGTTGATGTAATCCGTCGCGGTGGATAACGTATCCCGTGTGATCGGCACGACCCGCTCCTCCCCGCCTAGAAGTCCACTGGCAATCCGGTCTCTATATTCGAGCAAGCGAAGGCTATTAGTGTGGTGTTGGAGGGCTACGTTAGCAACTGCAGCCGCTTCCATCGGCTTGCCTTCGTGCATGAGATTGCTTGTGAACCCAATCGCAGCCGCTTCATCCTCCGGATTCGCATCAAGCAATTGTCGATAGAGGTCGTCCGATTTTTCGTATTGCCGCTGGTATGCGAATATTCGCGCGAGTTCCAGCTGCGCTGGCCGATTGCCTGGCTCGTTTAGAAGAATCTCCTGGAATTCCCGCTGCGCCTTGCCATCCTTCCCGGTCGCCAGGTACGCGCGGCCCAATTCCAACTTTAGAGTTCCTTCTCCCGGATGTTCACGCAGCGCGGCCCGCAGGATTTTGATTGCTTCTAAATAATGACGCTCCAACGCCGCCGAAGTGGCTGTGGCTAAAGCTCTTTCGGTGGAAAGCGAAGACAAGCTGCTATCTGGCAAACGCGAACCGTCGCCTTTTGTGTATGTTTGAGTGTAGCTTGGTGACTCGCTGATGGTTGCGAAAATAACCAACAAAAGAGACCACATCATCTTCGGGGCGGCAAAGTGGCACAATGACCTTTCCCACGTGAGATCGTGGATTGTCCGGTGGCCTATCCTGGCTCGCTTTTTCATCGAAGTAAACGTGGACCCGGTACACTGCAGGTTGCGGGACATACTAGAGGACACGATGCACGAAATTGAGAACCTTCCTGCCTGTGATTAAGCGCAAGTCGCGCCCGCTGCACTCTCGGTTTCAACAACCGCCGGTTGTTGTCGGGACCCTCAGGACTATCCAACTCTTTCAGTGCCCATTTCATTCGGGCTGACGCTTCCAATGGGAGCTTCATCTGTTGTTACTCGCCTGTCGTCATCAGAACAACGTGGCGCTGGGACGCGCTATCTCGGACAAAGTGGTGCAAGAAGTGTTAGGCGATGCCGCGGGCAAAAACTCCTTGCAGAGTTCTACGCCTGACCACCCGTCCAGGATGTGATTTCGGTCACAGATCCGCGTGATTGCACACACACAATCCCGAGTTTCCGGTGGGAGGGAGTTCCCTGCAGTCGCATCGGTCTATCCTGACCGGATTCGTCCGCAGAACTGAAGCTTGCACCACTATCCAATGGAACGAGAGAACAATCGGTATGATTACACGGCTAAACAGCAGATCGATTCTTGACTCTGCGTCGGTTGAGCATCACACTTACTCCGGCGGAGCAGCATGACGATGGACACCACTTCCAGGTTGCGATGACGTTCGGGCAGATGCCTCCTCCCGGATAGAAAGTGTAGTGGACGTAATACTTGCGCATCGCCGGAGTTTATCCGCGGGAACTAGCCTGGCAAATACAAAGTGCTCTAC
>JBPYDQ010000858.1:0-2148 GCA_051986135.1 Terriglobales bacterium
TTCATGCGCACCGCGGGTATCCGCCACTCGGCGGCCTTGAGATTGAACTCCGACCACTCCGCGAGCCGAAGCTCACCGGGCCGCACAAAGGTTAGGGGCAGGAGCTTCAGAGCGAATTCAGTGGAGACGTCGCCCCGGTAGCCGGCGATTGCCCGCATCAGCTCGCCGATCCGGACTGGGTCCACGATGGCGGGCCGACTGCGCCGCACCACCGCCGCAATCGCTCCGCGCAGGTCGACGGTCGGATCCCGTTCTGCTCGTCCGGTCACCACGGCGTAGCGGAAGACGTTGCCACACTCGGATCGCACGCGGTGCGCCGTCTCGTGCCGGCCGCGCTTCTCAATGCGCTTGAGGACCTCCAGCACATCGAGCGGCTTGATGCTCGCGATGGGCCGCTTCCCTAAGTAGGGGAAGGCGAAAGCAACGAAGCGATCCCGCTTGTTCTCGTACGTCTTCAGCGTGAGTTGATTTCTCTGCATCTCGAGCCATTCCATCGCGAGGGCCTGAAAGGTCGCCGAGCGCGCGGCGCGCTCCGCCTGCAAGATCACCCCTGGATACGCCATGGCCGGCGTTTCCCCACTGAGAATCGGGTGCGATCCGCAAGAAATGCGCTCCCCGGAAGAGAGAAGACGGAGTGGCCGGCACGGGGCCTTCAGCGCTCGCATATGAAAACGCCCGCGTCGGCAGCGGGCGTTCTCGTGTCGGCCAACGCGTCGATCAGTTCAGGCGTCGGCGTCCCGCGAATCCGCCTCCGGCAACACCGAGCAGGCCGAGCGCCAGCAAGCCGAGCGGGGCGGGTTCCGGCACGGGCACTCCTTCAAGCGTAGGGCCAAAAAATCTGGTGGAGTTGGGGGCCAGGGGCGCCGCAAAACCGGTATTGAACGGACCTGTCACACCGCCGGTGACCGTAATCTGAGGGATGGTGACGAATGGCGAGCCGAACTGGTGGCTTGGTCCCGAGCCAGTAAGGACGCTAGTGTAGTGTCTCTCAAATGACTGTACAGAGCGGCTTTTTACCCCTGGGGAGGGTGGATCCGGGCTTGAGCTGCTCCATCTTGGCTCGGGCCCGAGCGATTTTCTCGATGATCTCCTCCACCGTGGCCGTCCAGATGAAAGGCTTGGGGTCTTCGTTCCAGGCTGTCAGAAATGCATCGATCGCCCGTTTCAAGTCCGGCACGCTTACGAAGCTGCCGCGTCGGATGGCTTTAGCCGTCAATTCCCTAAACCAACGTTCAACCAGGTTCAACCAGCTCGAACTGCTCGGAACGAAGTGACAAATAAAGCGTGGATGCTTCTTCAGCCATCGCTGCACGTGCGGTTCGGTATGCGTGCCATAGTTGTCCATGACCAAATGGAGTCTGAGCTTCGAGGGAAACTCGTGATCCAGGCGGCGCAGAAATCGCAACCACTCCTGATGACGATGCCGGGCATGACATTCACCGATTACCTTGCCATCAAGCACATTAAGCGCGGCAAAGAGTGTGGTGGTGCCGTTGCGTTTGTAATCGTGCGTCATCGTGTTGCAGCGACCCTTCTTCAGCGGCAGCCCCGGCTGCATGCGATTGAGGGCCTGAATCTGGCTCTTTTCATCCAGACACAACACCAGCGCCTTGTCCGGTGGGTTCAAATACAATCCCACCACATCGGTCAACTTCTCCAGAAACTTCGCATCCCGCGACAGCTTGTAAGTCCGATTCAAGTGCGGCTTGAGATTGTGCAGTTGCCACAGCCGGTTCACGGTGCTCCTGCTGACCCGCTGCGCCCGAGCCATCAGCCGGCAGCTCCAATGGGTCATGCCTTCCGGCTTGCTCTGCAGGGTCGCCCGGATGATCTGGTCCCGTTTGGTTTGGTCGTACGTGGGTTTGCGCCCCCGACCGGGCGCAATCTTCCACACCTCGCCGATGCCACCCGCCTGCACTCGCTTGCGCCAGAGTTGAACTGTGGGCCGACTCACTCCCTGTTGCTGGGCAATCGTGACATTGTCCTCGCCCACCAACGCTGCCAACACAATCCGGCAGCGCAGCGCCACCTGTTGCGGGGTGCCCTGTGCCGATGCCCACCGCTCCAGTTGAGCTTGCTCTACCGGCTGCAACTGGATCTTCAAGCCCTCATTCGGCATGAGGCTGATCATAGCAATGCCCGGAAATA
>JBPYDQ010000859.1:0-7964 GCA_051986135.1 Terriglobales bacterium
GCGAGATGCCCTGGTATTCTTAACTTCCTGACAACGCCAGTCAAGGGCTAGTATCGCGCCGTGCAAAATGTAACCCGAGGGGAGGCCGTCGAGACACGTAGGAGGTAACCCAGCTCCAAATACAAAAATTTCAAGGGGAGAGTTGGGTTTTGGGAAACGAGGCGAAGTGGGAGTACTTCCGGGTGATGTACGAGCGAAACCACAAGGCGGAACGGAAAGCGCGAGCGGCAGGGCTGGACGAGTTCTGCGTAACTGCAGGTTACAACCGCAAGTACGCGATTCGACTGCTGAATGGGCCCCGGCCTGAGAAAGCGCGGGTGCGGCGACCACGAGAACCCAAGCCGCAGTACGGCAAGCAGGTGATTTCGCTGTTGGCAGCGGTGTGGGAAGCGGCGGGCTATCCCTGGTCGGTGCGGCTGAAGGCGCTGCTGCCGAGTGGGATGCCCTGGATCGGCAAAGGCTACCGGCCAAGTGCGAAGTTGGAGCAGCCACGGCCGGCCTTGAGCG
Source organism: Terriglobales bacterium (assembly GCA_051986135.1). Taxonomy (GTDB): domain Bacteria; phylum Acidobacteriota; class Terriglobia; order Terriglobales; family Acidobacteriaceae; genus Gp1-AA122. The sequence continues at coordinate 508 of JBPYDQ010000859.1, forward strand.
CGCGACAGCTGGACCGTCGCCCGCAGAGCTGCCAGCGGGAGCAGAAGCGGAAAATCTATGGGCGCACCAAACCCGGACCACTGCTGAAGCACCACCGTCCGATAAAAACGGACAGCTGGGACGTAAAAGCGCCAGGATTCACTGAGGTTGCTTGGGTTGCGCATTCGGGCGATTCGGCCGAGCGGGAGTTGGCTCACACCCTGAACCTGACGGACATTCACAGCTTGCCATGGTCGCCTACTTTCGCCGCCCGCAAAGCGGACATATCACGTGCTATTTCAACCGGACATTTGATGTGCTACCCACGACCGACGGCACGCTTGCGGCAGAACGTGAACAGATGCTAGTCTCATGCCGTATGGAGTTCTTGCGCAAGTTCCGATCTCTCAGCCCTGGGGAGCGAAGCCTGTTGCTGGATACGGTTTTCCTCATCGCGTTCGTGCGCCTCGCTCTATACCTACTTCCATTCGCCCTGGTCAACCGATACTTGACGCATCGTGCCAAGCACCGCTCTATCCGACAAAACGTTGCTGTTCCGCAAGCGATTTGGGCAGTCCGCGTGGTGGCTCCCCGCATTCCCCGCGCTACATGTCTCACGCAGGCGCTTGCAGGCAAATATCAGCTCGAGCGCTCCGGCTGCAACGTCGAACTCCATCTCGGCGTCGCAAAAGAAAACGGTAAGTTTCTCTCTCACGCCTGGTTGGAATGTGATCACGAAACCGTTTTGGGCGGCGAAGTCGCCGATCGTTACGAGCCTCTCCCGGCTCTCAGTTAAGTGGTTCCAGTAAACCTTTGGCGGACATCTCTTGCGACAAGCGAAGGAGATCGGCTTCCAGAATCTCGGGCGCTACATCGAACTCCTCCAGCATGGCGCGATGCGCTGCGGCGAGTTCGCCGTTCTGTTCCAGCAGTTCCAAAAGCCGAGAACCGACCGCGTCCAAGCCGAAGTAAGTTCCCGTTTGAAGGTTCAACAGGACCGTGTCATTGTCAATTTTGCGGATAGCAACCTCGTCGGGAACGCGCAAGCGGTGATTCAGCGTCAAAGTCCCTCCTCTAAGTGAGTAAGTATTATCTCCCGCACGGTTGACAGCACGGCAAACTCGCGTGGGTAGTGAATCGCGTACGCGGGGACATCCTCTGTCAATCGGGCAACTGTATCGAATTGCCTCCGAAGGAACGAAACGTCTTTAACGTCCAGATTATAGGCGAATTTCACCAGCGCAATCATCGCTCGCCCGGGCGACAGTTTCTCCAGGGCAACTTCGCCAGCACCACAGGCGAGGACGAAAAGCCCTCGCAATGGTGCTGAACCTGATGCATAACGCAACATCTCTGTTTCACCGAGACGGCGCTTGCTCGTGTAGTCGGCCACATCGCGGGTGGGAACGCTTTCCCTCAGAAGCGCATCTACGCTCGAGGGCCAGAGCCGTATGCCGGGATAACTCGGAATCGCCATCCACCCCTCGAGACCCACTCGCAGCACCAGGCAATCATCAGCGAATAATGGACAACCTTCTCGGGCGAAACTCATGGCCAGGGTGGACTTCCCCTGGCCGCTGCTTCCAGCGAAAGCGATGACGCAATTTCGGGTCAGCACCGCGCTTGCGTGCAGGACAATGCGTTCCCGACGGCTCAAGACTAACGGGATCACCTGGTCGAGCAGGAGGTGGCGCACAGTCACTTCCGGAATGCCCGGCAGAGGACGACATTCGATCCTCATCGTGTCCGTGGAGACTATGAAATCGCCGCAAGACGGGAAACGTAGCAAATAACCATCGGCAACGCGGCCGAGACGGAGCCAAGGCTCCTTATTTTCCTCCTCTTCGCCATTTTCGTCGGCCTTCCAGCTGTGAAACCAGTCAACTTCGACCACAGGGTGTTCTTCAGCGGACAGCAATTCAAAGTGGCAATCCGGGTGGGAGCCCTCCGCGGGGACAAGTTCCGGCAATACGGAGTTACTAGATAGCAGCAGGTCGCAGATGCGATAGGCATGAGGCAAGCTTATTCCGCGTATCGCGTCACCACTTCCGCCACGAAGGCCGCCGCTTCATCGCGGGTGGGGAACAGATTCGGGTGCAGCCGAAAGACTTCTTGCTCAATTTCGGCAAGAGTTCGAACCCCATCGCAAAGATTTACGACTGTCCGCCGGGCCTCGCCGCGGGGAATAAGCTTTGGCTTGAACTCTGGCCGGGTCCGAGCGAGGTCTTCCGCAGGAATCAGCATCCCCTTCCAAGTGGAATGCCGGAAGCACTCTTTCTTCGCCCCCGAGTGCCCGTCGAGCACGTCCACGTTCCAATTAACAACCAAGTTGGCCGGCCGAACAATTATGCGCATCCGCACCCGATCACCCGCGATGACCTGCACCGCTCGATCAATCGGGAAGTAGATCTGACGTCGCTTGATTCGTTCCGGAGAGAGTGGCGAATTTGTCATTGTGATCGTTTCAGCAAGTTGCACAACGAACCAACCACCCAACCCATGGAGCGTGCCCGAACGGGTAATGGGCACAGTGGCTTCGCCGCGGAATGGTTCGGTCGTGGCGTGGCTCAAATCGATGCTGGCCACGACAGCGGCGTCACCACAAATGCTGGCGGAGGGAAGGTCCACTTGGTAGCCGGTATTGGCTGCTAGCTCGCGGGTAGAGCTGAAATCGAAGCCGGCGCGCAAGCCGCCCCAAAACTCGACCTGAGCGAACAGATCCGGGGCATTGACAGGGGCGAGCATAAGGTCCATTCGAAGCGGAATGGTGACACCCTCTGACTTCAGGAAGCGCCGCTGGGCATCGGCGAAATACTGCAAGACGCCGGCATTGAAACCAAAGTTGCCGATTTGATCAGCGATCACGACATCGACTTTTTCTGGCAAAGTTACGTGGGTGGAATGTCCCTTGATGAAGACCACATGGTCACCAAATCCATTGGCCCGGGCCACCTCTCGGGCGACCGCGCACATCCCGCCCACTTCGATCGAATAAACACGCCTGGCTCCTGCTCGGCAAGCGAACAAGCCCATGATGCCGGTTCCTGAAGCCAGATCAAGAACTGCTTGGCCGGGTCGCACCACAGACAGAACTGCAGCCTGAAAGGCCGCCAGCCTTGCATCATCGATAAGATACTGCCGGTGTTCGTCAATAACCAGAGACAATGAAGTTTGATCGTAAGGGTAACGGCTTGGTTCCGGAAAAGGCCTTATAAGCAAGGTCGACTAAAGTTCATGCCAAAGACATCTGGTTGCGATCCAGTCGCGCCTTCCGTTAGTTTAGATACGTTGCCATACTCAACCAGGGACGGGCTGCGGTACGGAAGGCGCACTCGCAAAGATTGCCCAGCTGCGTGATCCGAAGCACTTTCCTCTCGATCTTTCATCGCGGTTGCTCCTCCTCCCTACGTATTCTACGTCAATTCATGCCCCGATCGTCAACCAGCGCGAGACGCCGAAAACGCTTCGCACGCAACACTATACCAAATGTCGATGCCAACTGCTGCCCACAATTTCCACAATTCGTCTAAATTTCCGGCTCGAGCCTTCTTTAACGAAGAAGATAGCCCGCCTGGAAGAATCCAGCCCTTTACAGCAATTTTGGAGCCAGGAAAGATGTTTTGTAGGTCTAGTCCAGACACTGCACCCGTAAACATAGGCGTGAACTCCGCCTGCGCTGTACGCTCGATGACTGACTCCGGCAGACGGCCTCGCAATGCGTTTCGCAACAAAACCTTGACCAGCCCGCGATGGGAACGTTGCCTCTCCGGAAGCGCGAAGGCGAACTCGGCCAGGCGACGATCGAAGAATGGATGCCTCTCCTCTCTGCCGAGAAAAGATGCGCTACGGTCCCGGCTTTCGTGGAAATGCGCGTTCCATCCCGAGTAGAAATAAGAATGGATGGCCTGCTGGACGGGACTGGCGCCGGTTTGGGCGGTGACCGGCTGGATGCGGCTCAGCAAGGCGGTTCGTTTGACAAACTCGCTGGGAAGCGACTCAAAACGGCGGCGGCGAACCGGTTTCAAAATGCGTTTCAGAGAGGAAGAGACGTTTTGCCGGACTCCATAGTCCATCAGGACACGCCAACAGGAGATGTTGGCGACTGCTGCCTCAGCCTTTGCGGCACGAACTAACTCCACCAGCCTTCCTTCCCGAGCAAGTTCTGTAATCCTGTGGCTGCTGGATCCTTCCAAACATTCGTTTCCGCCCCATCCTGTCAACACGACCCGAATTCCGGCATGACGGAAGCCTTCATGTAACGGTGTAGACATCGCGTCGCCGTTCGGCCAGCCTGGGAAGTCCTGGTAGCGTCTGGCTTGCTGCTGATAGTAGTCAATGCAGGGTAAGTTCGCCTGAAACAGATGGGAACGCAGGCCGGCATGCTTCGCGATTTCTTGGATGTATCCGGATTCGTCGCAACTTGCTCCCGGGAACACGAGAGAGAACGTGTCGAAAGGTTTCGTATGGCCCTGTTCACGGAGGACTTCGTTCGCTATGACTGAGACGGAGGAGGAGTCAAGGCCGCCGCTCAGATACGACCCGGTCGGACCACAACTGCGGAGCCGGCAGCGGACAGCTTCGCGAAACAGGCTGAGGAAGTGACTGGCGTACTCTTCGTCCGTACGGTAACGGATTTCTTTGGAGAGATCGAAATCCCAATAACGGCGTTTCTCGATGCCGCGCGATCTCACCCACATGAAGTGGGCAGCAGGAAGACGGAGGATGTCCCTCCAGAGGGTCTCTTCACAATGAGCAATCTGTGCGGAGAGATACTCGGCCACCATGCCTTCGTTGGCCGTTCGCTTTACCCTCGGATCGTAAAAAAGTTGATGAAGCTCTGAAGCAATCAGTACGGAGTTGTCTGAGCAGTAATAGTTGAATGGCCTGATCCCAAAGACATCGCGGGCGCAGAAGAGCGCGTTATGGCGACCGTCCCAGATCGCGAAAGCAAAATCGCCCAGAATTCGAATTGGCGAGTTCTCTCCCCAGTGGAGGTATGACTTCAGGACCAGTTCAGCGTCGGTCCGGTCTCGGAGGGTGAGTCCGTTAGCTTCGAGCGCTGTACCCAGCTCTTGCCGATTGTCGACGCGGCCGTCGAGCACGAGGCATACGTGGCCTGTTTCGTCGCAAAGAGGTTGGTACTCGTGGAGGGCTTCCGGCGTCGTGCGGAGTATGCGGTGACCTAAGCCCGCCGATCCGTTTACCCAAGTTCCAGTTCCATCCGGCCCACGATGACTAACCGCGTCTGTCATGCGCTGCAGCACATGCGCGTCGATAGGACTGCCATCTAGATGGACTACTCCAGCGATTCCGCTCAAGGCTTCACCAGTATATGACGCTCACCGAACACTGCCACGCTCTACGACCGCTAGACCCTTGTCCACGAGTTCCTGGAGAAAACTGAGGATTTCGGCCTCGGCCAGATCCGCCGAAACCTCGTAATGCTCAACGATATGATTGATGACCTCAGTGACTTGACGAGGCTGTTGCAGAAACTTCCAGACGGTTGTGCCGACGTCGTTAATTCCGAAATAGGTGCCACCCTGCAACTCGAGCACGACGGATTCGTTCCCTAGAGTTGTGTACACCTGGTGCGGTGATGCGCTCACGGTGTCGGACCTCGCGATCATTCATCGAATTCTAAAGCACGAATCGCAGAGTGAAAAAAGGCTATGATTGAGCCGCATGCCGTGCGAAGAACCTACAAAAGCACAAATCTGCAGCTCTCACAGCCGATATCACCGGCAACACACAGGCCATTTCGAACGCAAGTTTGTGAAATGAACCCGGAAACCAACCTCATTGTGCTCTGCGCGAGAATATCTCAGTCCGCTTTGGAAGTCTCTTCTCTTCGATCGGCATTGTCCGAACCCTTAAATTGGACCGTGCTTGAGCAGAATGCTGAGGACCATGCAGTAATGCCGATTGTGGCCCATGTGTTAACCCAGCATGGGAAAGAGTTGCTGCCACAAAACATTTTGAAGATCTTACAAGATCGATTGCTTCGCGCCGCTTACAATAACCTGGCTTGGTTACAGGAGTGGCTAAGAGTCCTACAGGCCCTGGCAAACTCAAGAATACCGGTGATCTCCTTCAAGGGACCGGCGCTCGGGCTGATGGCTTATGGAAGCCTGGCCTTGAGAGAGTTCGCTGACCTCGACCTGTTGGTTCGGCGGTGTGACGTTCTGCGAACGCGGGATGTCCTGGTTCATCACGGATACGTCCTCAATTCTGTTGTCCCTGATGATACGGATGGTGCGCTCACCCGGTCCGATGATTGCCAAATCTCGTTTGCTAAGAATGACGAACGTGGAATGAAGCTGGACCTGCATTGGGGCGTAATGCCCAAGTGGTCTTCGTTCCAGCTTGAGGTTGGTTCGCTGTTCGAATCTGCCTCAGTTGTGCGACACGAAACAATCTCATTCTTGTGCCTCTCGCCCGAACACTTGCTATTGTTGCTTTGTGCCCACGGAACCAAGCATTGTTGGAGCAATTTCCGTTTGCTTTGCGATGTCGCCTGCCACGTGCAATCGAACCCGAATCTTAATTGGGATCTATGCATTCACTTGGCCGAATCCAGCGGCTGCGATTTGGTAATGAAGCATGGCTTGTTAATGACCACGGAGATATTAAATTTGGTGTTGCCGGAACGGATCAGTCAGTACATCTGCGATGACGCGAAGGCTCGTTTGCTAGTCGGCAAAGCGCAGGCATTCCTTTTCAGAGAAAACAAAGATCATTCGCCTTATCTCGATGATCGTAGCCGTTACCTGGAAGTCCTGCGATATCGCCTGGCTTGCGAGAGAGCCCGCCCATTCCGAAAGGGTGCCGCAACGGTCTTGCGCCGTGCGTTCATTCCCAATGAGGCGGATTGGCGTAGTCTGCGACTGCCACGCGGCCTTTACTTCCTCTACTACTTGTTCCGCCCCATCCGCCTAGTCATTGAACGATTGTCGATACTTGGGGGGCGTCTCGATTGGCGGTGATGGGCGGGACTCGCCAAATGCGCTTTGCCAGCACTACTGATCAGGAGATCAAGAAATGCCGAACCTTGCGAAGATTTCCACGTGGGCTTTATCGTGGACTGGTTGCAAGTGCGGCTAGTGCGAAAAAAAGCGCCGCGTTCGCGGGAATCTGCAGATTGAAATCAGAAAGACTATGTATCAGAATCCCCGAAACCCCAATGATCGCAGCCAGCGTCATCGCTGCACGAATGTCGGTACGCCAGTGCCCGGTTCGTTTCAGAGCGACGCGATAAAAGAGCACTATGAAGCCGCAAATAAGGGCAAGACCCGTAAGTCCTGTTTCGACCGAAGCCTGTATGTAGTCATTGTGCGCTGCGTTTACGAAAAAGTTGGTGTAGAAACTGCGAAAAGACGGATAGACCACCGGGAAGGTTCCCAATCCCCACCCCAACAGAGGCCGCACACGAATCATTTTCAGGCTGTCTTTCACAATGTGGATGCGATCGCTCGCTC
>JBPYDQ010000860.1:0-5226 GCA_051986135.1 Terriglobales bacterium
TATCACTATACAGGTTTGTAATCGTGCCGGATTTTAGCAAAGTCTATAACATAGTAGTACTAGATGCGGAGATATTTATTTCTGGAAGCTACGTGTACCACGAATGTTGCTTTAGCGGCAGCGTCTCTGCTGCCGCGCGGGCGCTCGATAAGTCGACCTATTTGCTCATGAGGCCAGGACATTGCGGTCGGAGTACTGGAGATGTGCACTAACCCGTGAAAAGGTGTGTACATCTTCCGGATCAGAAAGCCTGCGCCGGACACAGCAAGCGCACATAGAAGGAATGGGCAATCACAGTCACGTTCCGTGGGACAAACAAACCGAAGCTGATGAAGTTGATGGTCAACCAGAAAACAACGCTTACGACTAAGGGCATCGACGATGAATTCTCTTGCTGAGCGTACAACAACCACCGCGTTTGTCCAAGATTCATGGCGACCAATAAGGCCTCACTTTTCTGCCCACGCCGTTGTCGCGATTGGCGATAAATCGCCGTTTCGGTTCCGCCCACGATCAGCTGCTGGGCTATTGTGGTGTCGATCGATTTCGGCACTCCATGCGTTTTAACCTATTTTGGTGATCCGAACCCAGGAAGTTTGATGCGCTTCTATTCTGCTCGCTGGATCGTTTGAGCCGGGTAGGCGTCCTGCCAGCATTGGAGCATCTGCAACGCTGACAACCTACGGCATCGGCTACGCCGCTTCACCGAGCAGTATTTCGACAGCTGCGGCGTCTTCCGCGACGCCGTCATTGCGATTGTCGCCACCGTGGCCAAGCAGTAAGCCCATTCGCATCGGAACGGGTGAGGGCAGGCTTGACCTCGGCACACAACAAAGGCAAGCGCCTCGGCCGTCCCCGAGTGTTCGTTTCACGCTCCCGAATCGAATCCTCGCGCCAGGCAAGGAAAATCCTGCCGCGAGATCGCGCTGGAGCTCAATACCAACACAGCCAAGGCTCGCAGAGCGTACGCCGCGCGGAGAGCGATTTGGACAGAACCTCGGCGCGTTTTCCGATATAGTTGCCCAGGAGAAACTGTGTGCCTGACACAACCGAATATCTCACTCGCATACGTGATTATGCTCAAGGTAAGGACCCTTTAGAGCTGCAAAAGCAGACGCCAGCGGTTCTCGCGGAACTGATGGCCAGAGCGTCCGATGAACAACTCGCAAGACGGCCAAGCAAAGACAAGTGGTCGATCGGCGAGATTCTTGCGCACCTTGCCGAAGACGAGATTGCCACGGCCTGGCGCTATCGTCAGATGGTGGAACACACTGGGCTCCAGTTGGCGGGATTTGATCAGGATCTGTGGGCGCGGATAGGAAACTATGCCTCCCGTGCGCCTCAGGAGTCGCTCGCACTGTTCCGACTGCTTCGCAACGCGAACCTAAAATTCCTGCAGCACATCACGCCAGAACAGTGGGAATGCTTTGGCATCCATGCCGAGCGTGGCCGCATCACGGTCAGGGATTTGGTCGTCCATATGGCGGGCCACGATGCCAATCACATCGAGCAAGTCCGCAAGATCCTGGGATGACGTGTCCAAGCGCGGTCAATTCCGCGACCGGCTGGATGCCAAGTTGGCGCACGGAGCTCAGCGAAGCAACAGGAGCCATGCGCCATGGTTTACACAGACGTTCAAAACCGGTGATCCATACGAAAGCGAATCGTGAGCGTGGTAGCAAATCTCGATCTCGTCGCCGCCACAATGTGAGACACCAGAGTTCAGAACCCGTGTCAGAAACCTATCCCGCATCTTCCTGCTGGAGCCTGGCTACCGGCGCACGAACCAAAGGAGAATCAGCTTAGTGGCAGGTCCATAAGCATGACATTCGAGCGCTCCTGCATTCGTTCCACCAAGACTTCAGTGCCGTCCGGAGAAATATCAAAGTCGCGAACGTCAAACTCGCTCGAAAAATTGGTTAACTGCCGCTCAGCGCCGGTCTTGAGATCGATAAGCCACAGATTCTTGTGCTGAATCTCACCCTGCAGCAGCACGAGCGACCGCCCTCCCGACAGAAAAACCAGGTGCCGGGATCCACGACTCAGGGTGAGAGCCGGCAGGGAATGCACGGTGGCCTTGGACGTAACGGCTTTCAACGTAAACTTTGTTCCAATGTCGGGTCCTGAGTAGACCACAAAGCGGCCATCGGGTGCCCACACGGGATCGAGCGAGTACTCATCGAGAAAAATACTGGGAAGAGTGGCGTCGAGTGGCACGCGGTAAAGATGCGGAACACCGCGATCGGTCGCCGACGTGATGAGCGATTGGCCGTCCGGCGCCCAGGCCGGAGTTCCTTGCAGGTCGAGCGCATCGGTCACGATCTGCGCTTTTGTGCCGTCACCTTGCATCACGTAAAGGAATGTGCGACCTGCTTTTCGCACGGAAAATGCGACATTCTTTCCGTCGGGCGAAACTGCCGGACCGCCGACAACTTGCGCACCACTCCCCTTCCACAACTCTGTGGCAAGTCCGTTGGCGATTTTCCAGATGCTTTCGCCCGGTCCGGTAGCGGAGACATAGAGAAGGAAGTTTGGGCCGAATCGGGGAGAGAACCCCGTACCGGTTGCCAGCGCGATTGGAACTGCTGCCCTCGACTCCGCGGGTGAGCCCGTGAGCCGCAGGCGCCAAATTGTTTTCCTCGGAGTAGCCAAAGTGGTGACTAAACGGCGACCGTCGGCACTGGACGCGAGCGACACATACCGATCCAGCCCCGAGCTCAGCTGGTGGGGAATGCGGTGCTCGACATCCACGCTGTAAAGCCATGGCCCTGAGCCATTGGCATCGCTCGCGAGATATAACAGCGTTCGCCGATCGAGGAAGACCGGATGAGTGACGCGCCCGTTGTGCGACGTGATCCGCTCGGTAGGTCCGCCGGTTGGCCGGATGCGCCAAATGTCCAATTTGTCCGGCAGGGAACCCTGGACGAAATAGATGTAAGCCTTATCTGGCGACCACAACTGAAAATGGCAGTGGAGCCCTGCGGGCGCAGTAAAGATTGGCCGATCCTCGGCTCTTCGACCGCCATCGGAGATATACATCGGGTCGCCGGGGCCGGGCGTATGGTAAGCTAGCCGCGAGCCGTCGCGCGACCAATCGTACTCGGCCACACCCTCAAGGTAGAGCGTGGGCTCTCCGCCCAGCGTCGGCACGCCATAGACGCTGATGTCGCCCCCGCTCGATCCCCCTGGCTTCCGCCCCCAAAACGTAACCAACGAACCATCGGGCGAGAACCCCAGGGTGCGGACGGAAGGATTCACCAATTCTGGCCCTTTGCCATGAGTAAGATTGTGAAATTGTCCCGAAGTGACCTGCGTGACCCAGACATCCATGTGTCCGTCGCGGTCGGAAAGAAACGCGACGAACTGGCCATCGCGTGATACCGCTGCTGCCTGTTCCACTCCCTCGAAGTCTGTAACGGTCTGAAACTTTGCCTTGGCAATTGGGTTTCGCCAAAAGTATTCCTTCCTCTCGAGCGAGAAGCCTACCCCAATGGCGAGCGCGGCTACGGCCGCGAATAGTGGGAGGAGCAGCGTCCATCGGATACGGGAGGTCGAAAATTCAGGACGCAGCGAAGACCGAGCAATGCCGGCCGAGTCGTCATTATTTTCGCTCTCGGGCGTAGCTCGAAACCTCCGAGTGCGCGCCCACGCATCGAGCTCTGCCCGCGAGGCACGTATGGAACCAAGCTTGTCATGCAAATGCCGGTGGACAGGCATCCCCTCACGCTTCTCCCAGCGCTGGACGGTGGTCACATCGCGGTTAAGGTAGGCCGCTATCTCCTTCCAGGAATCCAGCCGGTCCTCAGGCGATCTGGCGGGGCGCGGTGCGTGAGGCATCAGTTCGCTCATTGTTCAATTATGGTTGATCCGGAGTGGGGGAGGACACCGGGGACCCGCATTGTAATCTCGCCTGACGCGCACCGCAATATGCGGCATTCCACGGCAAAGCGCGGAACTCGGCCCCTTTCCTCTTGACTGCACCCACCAAGGAGCCCGATTGTGTTCGCGCGTCTGCTCGCGGCGATGCCGCCCCTCGGTCACACTCGCAAAGGCACGACAACTTGGAGGAACTATGAGATGGTTCACAACGGGAATCGGCGTGGCACTGCTTTTTGGCTGCCTCGCTAACGCGCAAACCACAAAGATCATCACGATGCGGGACGCCTGTGATCCAGTAAGTTTCGACGCAGTCCTTGGATCCGGACACTGCGTGCCCGGCCATCACGGAAACACTTTGTTTACCGACTTTATCGGGGAACTGCAAACCGATCAAATTGCCGGAGCCTGGCGATTCAATCCGATGCTGAATGCGACAGCCGGAACATTTAAGTTGGTGCGGCTTGATCTTACGTCGGGAGATCAAACCACCATTGAGAACATGGGCGGTGAAACTCACACCTTCACACGGGTTGACCAATTCGGCGGTGGATTTAAGGCTGTACTCAATGGCCTCACGGGCAATCCCGTCCCGGCCCCAGAGTGTGCCCAAGTGCTACCGGACGGGTCACTGGCACCGCAACCTGAAAGTCCCACGAATCAGTCTGTGGAGGCTGGCAACACAGAAGCGGGGCCTACTGCGGGAAGCTCTGCGCTCCCGCCGGGAGAGTCCCACTGGGAATGCTGTATCCACCCATGGATGCGGATGGTCGTCGTTGTGCACGAGCATGAGGACTGATGTACTTGGCCACTTCTGAGCGGGTCGGGTTCGGAAGTGGCAGATTTTTTTCGATCTAAGCGACTGGAACAATTTACCCCGTTGGCCGCGCTACGCTCGTCGCAAGATAGCTGGCGTAACATCGGCATTACAGTGCGCCGGGGATAACCGGCATGGAGTAGAGGATAAAGGAGCGTTACGAGTGAGGAGTAGTGATGCGCTTGGCCTCCTGGTAGCGGGGACCATGCCCATCTGCTAACGTATCCGGCTATGCGAGTTCCCTGGATGATCCTGAGTATCGTTCTTGCCGGCACAACCTGCATGGCCACATCGCAAAACGGCATCGCACGCGAACGACGGCAGCGCGCGGCTGCAGCATTTCACGATGGCATCCTCCTGTTCCACGCCAATTCGGAACTCAACCTTACGACCGACGGCTTCCGCCAGGATCCGTTCTTCTATTACTTCACCAGACTGGGGAATACGGTCGGGGCTATCCTCGCGATCGACGGAAGAGCGGGTGAAAGTTGGCTGTTTCTGCCGACCAAGCCCCCGTTCTTGAAATCGGGGCT
>JBPYDQ010000861.1:0-7491 GCA_051986135.1 Terriglobales bacterium
CACCATGAAGAAGGGTGGGTGTGGAACTCGGGTTTTGAGCACGCGGCACGTATTGATACATCCAAGCATATTTGGTATGGGGCTATGCGAATCCCCTTTGCGGCATTGGACGTTCCCGACGCGGTTCCCGGAGACCAGTTCCGAGTGAATTTTTTTCGCACTGAGGGGCCACCGGCGGATGCGAAACAAATCCTATGGCGGCCTACCATGAGCAAAACCTTCCACGTGCCCGAGAGTTTTGGCTTGCTCAAACTCGTCGCGAAGTAATCCGGGGCTTACACCATGCCTCGTGCGACCGTGAAGCCCCTAGCGCCAATTGATTTCGACTCTTAATGAATGTAGGCTCCGCCGGGTAAGAGGAATTCAATCGGCCATACCTCGCGTTTTTCAGCCACCAGACCCGACCATTTGATAAGCTGCGCATCAGGCCGCACCAGAAACCTGGTGTTGGCAAGCACTTCGGGAATGAGACTTGCGAGCGTATACCCATTGCCCGTTCCGGTGACCACAAGTTCTGGCCCTCGACCAAACCTGGAATCGAGAAAGCGTTTGGCTACTTCGGCATCTTCTATCATCTGCAGAAGATATGGCCTACCGGTCAGCATGGAGTTGTAGACGTAATCAGCCAAGACTCCAGAGATAGGGCTCAGGTATGCCTGATCGGAATCCATGTGGGCTAATGTGGGGTCATCCGGCGAGACTGCCTGGTAGGCCATGCGCGTCTCTCCCAAACCGCGGGGATCGAATGAGAGGACATCGTATCCGGCAGCAAGGTATTTCGTGAGATCATTCCAATCGTGCGCCGTTGCTTTGCCCTCATTGCCCAGCCACAGCAGCGTCGGCCGAACATGCTGGTCTGACTTGTGAATCCACAGCAGCGGCATTTTCAGATAGCGGCTATGGTGCAGCACATATTGATCGATGCTGATATCACCCCATTGCGAAGCTCCGGTGCGTTGCCAACGTATTTCTCCAGCAGCAGGCGCTGCGCCTTCAAACTCGCTCACTGTCCAGGACTGGATTCCAGGGTACAGCTCGGAATAATAGAGGTGCTTGAGATCATGGGCGGGCTGGCCCCTGTGCTGTTCGTAATAGTCGCGGATTTCGGCCATGAGGGACCGGGCATTGGGGTAATCGAGCATCACTTGACCGGTGCGCGTAGATTGCAGAGTCTTTTCATCCAGTTGCTTGATTGCGGGAGGATCTTCTCGAGTATCCATTCCATTGAAGTGGTCGAGAAATTCGAACGCCGCTTCTTGGTTTTCCGCGGAATACTGGTGATTGTGATAACCCTCATGCATGGCGATATGGTCCGGATGCCCAAACTTGTTATAAAGTTCCGTAACCTCCCGCATCGTCTTCTGCGTGCCTTCTATGGGGAAGAAGTCGAGTACGGCAGCGGCCACGAACACGGGGCGCGGGTACATCATGAGCAACAGCCCAGGATGATCCACCCCGTTTGAGATCATCCCGTACAGATCCTGTTCGGGATCGCTGTCTGGGTCCTGAAAAATGCGGTTGTAAACGCGCATGGGCAGAGCGGTGATGTAGCAAGAGGGTGCCGCGACCTTGATGCGCTTATCAAGCGCAGCGATGTGCAGGGCTTGAAACCCCCCACCGCTGGTACCGGTAATGTTGACCCGCTCGGGGTCAACGTCAGGACGAGTCAGCAGGTAATCGAGGGCACGAATGCCGTCCCAGATTTCCCAGCGGGCCAGGTTTGTGCCAGCCAGATAAGCCAGATTTCCAAGGATGGCATGCTCGGCACAAATCAGGTTATAACGGCTTTTGCCGGCTTTTTTGTCCCAGAATTGGCTGCGTTCGCCTTCTCCGACGGGATCCCAGGCAATCACCACATAGCCCCGCAGTGCCAGTCTTTGACACACAGCCTGGTAATGAACTTTACCGTCTGCCGCGTGGCCACTCGGAACCAGCACCCCCGGATGTCTTGTGCGACCATCTTCTGGCACGTACACCAGTGCGGTGACGTACACTCCGGGCAGGCTTTCGAAGATCAGTTTTTCAATATGAAAGCCGTGCATCTGAATTTGTCCGGTCACGCGCGGGTTGAGGGGCGTTTTTTCGGTTGGAAGATCTCCGAGCATGGTCAACAGGTGTTCTCGTATGAGATCTTGCGTCCGCAGCAAGTCCTGCTCGGTACGGATACCCTCCCATAGCTTGCGGCGCTGGTCGTCCTGGCGCCAAGCCAGTGCGGTTTGATACTCCAAGTACGCGGTAATGGAAGGACCGTCTGCCTTTGTGCCGGTCAAGACCTGAAATGCTTGGAAATTTGGAGTTTGGCCGGCCATCGCCGGCGCAAAACAGGCAGCACAGAGAGCGATCTTCAAAGTATGCTTCATTTTTCCTTGTGCAGCGCTGGTCACCGCGGAGTTAAAAGGTCGTGTTTGCCCGGACAAATCAGACGCAGGCAATTGTCGGGAATCAACCCACTCGGCGAACGCCAGGAAAGAGACATTATCATATTGTGCTGCGGAATAGACATTAGCAGCGACGTCCAAGAGCTGAATCCCGGCTTGCCGAATATTCTCGCCGCTCGGTTTTGTTTAAACTGAAAAGATGAGGTGCACTGCTATTCTCGTATTCTTGTTGGCCTCCCTGCCCTTTGCCGTGCCTCAACCCGCACCTCTCATCGGCAACTTTCCCAACCGCACCACCATCAGCCTGAGCGGCGCCTGGCGAACCACCGTCGATCCCGACGACATCGGCCAAAACAGCTGGTTTTTTCTAAACGCCAAGCCACTTGCCGATAATGCGTTCCCTAAATGCGAGTATGCAAGTTTTGGGGACGCGCTGATATCCGCGTGCTGACATGGTTTGTTCCATTCTGGGCTCGGCTTCAGGAGTGGTGAGCCATCGTTCGACCGGCGGTACACCAAGAGCCGCGCCAGAGCAAACGGTTTTTCACCTCAGTACTTCCCAGCATCCGTGACCGCCCTCCTGAAAAAATCGCTGCCTGAATAGCGCAGGTTGATCACGGTTGGTAAATCTGCACGAAGTTGAAGACCCTGCCTTGGAATGCAACGGTATTGTCACCACCACCGAAACAGTACAAGAGGCCCTTATTGACGGCGGAGCCGGCGGCCGCCACAGGATTCGGAATGGGAGCCAGCGTTGTCCACTTGGTGGTCGAGAGATTAAACGATTCGTTGACGGCGGTATTGTTTGTGCGCCCGTCGTGGCTGCCGCTCGCAACATAAAGCTGACCACTGATTGCTCCACTGCAGGCCTCGTTCCTGCCCGTGGGATCGGGGGTCAACGATTTCCACGAGTTGGTGGATGCGTTGTACCTTTCATTGTCTCCGGTGTCCCCAGAGGCGCTGAATCCGTCGGCGGCCACAATCGTGCCTTCCAGCAGCCCAACTGAGGGTTCCGACTTGCTGACTATCAGTGGCGCCTTCTCGTTCCAGCTATCAGTAAGGGGATTGTAGCTTTCGACAGTGTTGAACCGGTTGGTCCCATCGGTGCCACCGATCACAAAGATGATGTTGTTGTCCACCGCGGCCCCGGCGCTTGCCCTGGCTGTGGGCATCGGAGATTTGGCGGACCACTTGTTGGTCGTAGGGTTGTAGGCCCACACCGCGTTGGTGACCGTTTTTCCGTCGGTGCTGCCGCCAAAAACATATAAGACGTTCTTCGCCACCGCACTGGCGGCATCGCAGGTTGCCACCGGCAGGGCGGCTTTACTGCTCCAGCTGTTCGTGAACGGGTTGTAGACCAGGTTCTCGGTAACGACGGCGGTATTAGTCACGCCGCCCACCACGTAAACCTTGCCACCGATCACTCCCGTCATCACGAACTTGAGCGCTTTCGGCATCGCCGCTCCCTTGCTCCAAGAATTGCGGGCGACAGCGGGGCGCTGCGCGTTTCGAGGATCGGTTTGGCCCTGGAGAAGAACGATTGTTCCGGCGGCGAAAACGAAGAGGGTGAGCACGACGAGCGTGAGTTCCGCCATGCCGACTCTCTCGTTTGTTGCTTTACCGTGACTATTCACAGATCGCCTCCTCGAAGATACAAACATCCCCCGCGCTTCTGTCTTGGGTTGCACGGTACCAGGCTCGCCGTCAATGGACCTGGATCAGCGGGCCGTTGAGCTGAGGGAAATTACGGGTGCTCAGAGCCTGCACACCAGCGGTGTGCGTGCCATTAAACGGAGTCTCAGTATTCGGACATCCAACCGCTGCCGCGTCGCTCGGCCGATTGAACCACAACCCTAGGTGATACATCTGTATGGGATTGGTCGCGGGGTTGCTCGTCGCATCAGGGAACGGCGGATTGGGGAACGTGTCCGGTGCGGGAGCGGTACCCGGCGCCACGATGAATGTCTCAATGCTGAAGCGACCGACAAAGTCTCCTACCCCGGTTCCCTTGTGGTCGGTCTGGATGTCGCCTTGATACCAAGCCATACCGAACGGTTTGTCCGGAACCTGGATCACGAAAAAGTCGAACCCCGTGTTTGATGGCAGTCCGGTGACCTCCACGTGCATTGTCTCCACCGGTCCAAGCGGGTGGATAGTAACCCGCCCCTTCGCATTGAGAAGGCATCCGGATGTTACCGCTGTGCTTGAGCGCACCATAGAAAAGATGATGTTATTCTGGGCCAGTGCTGGCCTTGCCAGAGTGATCGATAGCCCCATTGTCCCTAGCGCCAATAAAACTCTGTATCTGATCATCGGATTGTTCTCCTAAATTAGACAGTAGCTTTTCCGCGAATCCGTCCGATTGTCGCCACAGAGTGCTGCTGGAAATGAACTTCTGAGCTCCCTGAGCGAATAAGCGGCCAGTCGCAGTCCTGGTATTGCTCGGTTGGGGGAAATATGTCAATTCACGTACATTCATCCCTCGATCAATTTCGAATCAACGGATAAGGAGTGCGTGCTCAAGAACTTACCCGGATCGAAAGCATTCGGTTGATTGGGGCTCTTGATGCGGTTACCATGGCGATACACTCTTCCCCCCTCGCGAGATCTTCCATGCATCAGTCGGCAGCCACGTCACACCGGGTGCAATTTAGAGATTTTGAAGTGGACCTACGCGCCGGTGAGCTTTATAGGTCTGGCCATAAGATCAAAATCCAGCAGCGTCCGTTCCAAGTACTGGCGATCCTGCTTCAGAACGCGGGCGAGGTAGTTACGCGTGAGGAACTTCGCCAGCGAGTTTGGCCGGCCGATACCTTCGTAGGTTTCGACCACAGCCTCGCTGTAGCGGTAAACAAGCTGCGCGAGGCCCTGCATGATTCGGCCGCCAAACCCCGCTTTGTCGAAACAGTCGGAAGACGGGGCTACAGGTTTCTGGCCCCTGTCGAGCAACCCAACCTGACTCGTGCAGGAAAGCGGCCGCTTCAAATCGAGTCTCCGTGGTTTTCGGTGGCGGAGGCTACTGGCGCGATACGGCGTGAGGCCGTGGTAGGCAGCGGGCTGGTGTTGTTGTTGCTTTTGGGTTTCTTGCTTGTGCGTGGCTCTCAACGGCGTGACAAAGAATCAGCGACGCCTGACCTCCGCTCGATCGCCGTATTGCCCCTCAAGAACTTTTCGAGCGATGCTGGACAAGATTATTTTGCCGAGGGCATGACGGACGAAATCATTACTGATCTGGCCAAACTGCCCGGTCTCCGGGTGATCTCCCACACTTCCAGCATGCGCTACCGAGATACCCACAAAATGATGCGAGAGATTGGCCGTGAGCTCAACGTAGATGGGGTTCTCGAGGGCTCTGTGGTTCGTTCCGGCAGTCATGTGCGTATTCGCCTCCAACTCATCTATGCACCCTCGGACCAGCACGTTTGGGCGCAAGTGTACGATCGTGACTTAAAGGATGCTTTGGTGCTGCAAGCCATCTTGGCCCAGGATATCGCCAGCGAGATCCGGCTTACCCTGACATCAAAACAGCGGACACACCTGGCCAAGGCTCCTTCGGTCAACCCCGAAGCATATGATCTTTACCTCAAAGGAAGGTACTTCTGGAACAAGCGCAACAAGGAAGGACTCATAAAGGCAGTCGACTATTTTGAACAAGCCATCGCGAAAGACCCTAACTACGCGGTGGCATATGCGGGCCTGGCAGACGCCTACGGACTTTCGGGAAATGACTTGTTTCCGATTGACGAGGCTATGTCCAGAGCTAAGCTCGCCGCTGAAAAAGCACTGCAGCTCGACGGAGACCTCGCCGAGGCCCATGCTTCGCTTGGCTTAATCGCCTATCACTTTGACTGGAACTGGGCTAGCGCCCAGCATCACTTTGAACGAGCAATCGCACTTAATCCCAACTACGCGACCGCCCACCACTGGTATGCCGAGGCTTACCTGATGCCGATGGGACGAGCGGACGAAGCGATTGCCGAACTCCGGAAGGCCAAAGAACTGGATCCACTTTCGGCGGCAATTGCGACCGATCTAGGCAAGGAATTATTTTTCGTACGAAGATACGACGAAGCTATGGTCGAACTTCGTGGGGTATTGGAGCTCGACCCTGATTTTGTCTCGGCGCATAATTGGCTTTCGGATACGTTGTTGGAAAAAGGACTGTACCAGGAAGCGACTGCGGAGCTGGAAAGGACTAAACCGCTCAAGGAAGAGCGGATTTACCTACGCCAAACTGCTTACCTATACGCGCGTATGGGACAGCACGTTGATGCCGAGAGAGCGCTATCAAAATCGCTGCGCCTCTCGCGCGGCAAGGAGGTGAGTTCAGGTGCAGTGGCTCTCGTCTATGCGGCATCAGGAAACATGGATAACGCATTCTTATGGCTGGAGCGAGCTTGTGCGGAGAGATCTTCTTTCATGACTTCACTGAAATATTGGTCGGCTTTCGACGCACTCCGCTCCGACCCACGATTCAGCGATTTGGTCCGGCGCGTTGGTTTGCCCCCTTAATGGCAGGTGCGGTACCTGGCCACGAGGAACACGAAGGCGAACCGTTTTCTATGCAACTGCTCTATAGGCATCCTCGGTTTTCCAGTGATGTTGGCCAGCCCTACTACAAAGCCAGTTCCTAAAGTGAAGAGCAGCTCGCCGGCCCTCACAAGATTTCCAATCAAGGAGGTTTACTTAACCGCGAAGCGTCGAAGTCCAGATACCTATCAAGACGGTTCGTCACTCCGCGGTCGAAATGGCTGGGTAGGGGACGATCACACCACTTAGCACTTTTCTGGTTGATATATTGGACCGCGTGAATCAAGCCTTATTCATCGCCGATGCCAACGGGACCGACCGTAGCACGAAGATGCCCAGGATCCCAAGGTCGAAATGAGGGTTGCCAAATTTCCTCCTCGGAAACAGCTTGCTCATTCGAATATGCGGCGGAGCTCATTGGATCTCTTCCCGTAAAATGGGTCTCCCGATTCCATCCGTGTAGATGGGGGTTGACCTTACACCCGCATGGGCAAGAGAAATCGGCTCACGCCAGCGAGATGGGCTCAGATGGAGTATCTGACGTGAGCCGTCCGGCTAAAGCAACGGGACGGTCTGCTTGCCG
>JBPYDQ010000862.1:0-18268 GCA_051986135.1 Terriglobales bacterium
GAAGGAGGAGCAGGCGAGAAGGAGGAAGAGGCCGAGCGAGTGCCAGCAGCTCAGAAGGGAAAACCCCATGGCTCGCAACTGCGAGGAGGCATGGGGTCTGTTTCCGAAAGATCAGGCGCGTCAGTGCATGTCTTGCATGGCGCCGCCTTTTTCGCCTTTGGCTGCCAGCATCTTTACACTCTCCTTGTCTACGGTGATCGAGTCACCGGCAACCTCGCCCTTCACCTGAACGTGATGCCCTTCATGGCCTTCGAGGGCGTCGGGATTGGAGACGGTCAGGACCTTCTCGCCCTTGTCGGTGACCAGGGCCATTTTCTCGCCGGCGCCGATACATTTCGTGGCGCAGGCGGCATGCTTCTCATTCATGCCCTTGGCGCCGCACTTGGTGTCGCTCACCCAGCCTTTGACAGTTTCGGATTTGCCGGCCGCGCCGGCCAGCACCCCATAGCAGAACACCAGGGAGAGAGCAGCAGTAAGCAGCAACAATTTCTTCATATCCGTTTCTTCTCCTCTATTCCGCGGTTGCGACCGCAAACGGTAGAACAAACATTGAACCGTGCCGGTGAGCCGGGTTTGGCTCACTGACCCTAATGTAGAGTCTAGACCCCTGGCCGAGGTTACAGAACCTTCCTCATGAAGTGGCAGCGGAGCGGGAAAAACTATACCACAGCCGGTCGTTGCTCTTTGCTCGCAGTGGGATTCAAGTTTTCGAATCCGCATTTTTCACGTGAGCGGACGCGTTTCGGGTAAAGCCCGAAGGGATACATAGAAGGGCAATGTTTGACGTGTTCGGGCGTGCGGTGTAGCATTCGATTGGACCAAGCTTATGTTAGTCCCTGCCCGCCATCTCTGAGTTGTTTCCGGTTACTTGCGCCGTGTCGGCCTCTCGGTCCAGGCCGCCTCGATGATTCAATCCTATCCTGCTTTTCACCTTGCGGAGAAAGACATCGCCATGGGCACTTTCGCGCTCGAAGTTCAAGAATTGGTTAAGACCTACGCCTCGCGAAACAACCCGGTTCGCGCTGTCGATGGCATGAGTTTCGAAGTAGCGTCGGGCACAATTTTCGGACTGTTGGGGCCGAATGGCGCCGGCAAGTCAACCCTGTTGCGAATGCTGACCACGCTTAGCCGGCCTACTTCTGGTACAGCGCGCGTGCTTGGGTTTGACGTGGTCAAATCGCCGCTCGAAGTACGGCGGCGAATCGCGTCTGTTATTCAGGAAACGGCCGTTGACCTGTTGCTCAGCGTGCGTGACAACCTGCTGACGTTTGCCCGTTTTCACGGTATCAACCAAGCAAAGGCAAGGAGTCGCGCTGACGAAGTCATCGACCGCTTCCGATTGGGTGCAGAAGTCGATCGCAAGGTGCAGGATCTCAGCGGCGGATTCCGGCGGCGGGTCCAGGTAGCCAAGACATTCATGGTGGCTACACCGGTTCTGTTTCTCGACGAATTTTCCACCGGCATGGATCCCCTTCTGAAGCGCGAGGTGATGCGACAAATCCGCAACGAGGCGCGCAACGGGCGCACGATCGTGCTCACCACGCAGGTACTCAGCGAAGCCGAAGAACTCTGCGACGACATCCTCATCATGAACAAGGGCAAGCAAGTTGCCCGGGGTGACCTGAACACGCTCAAGGCGCTCTCGCAAGAAGTCTACGAGATCTCGATGACCTTCGAATCCATGCCGGAAGACATCGCGAGTGAACTTTCCACACTGCCCGTGCTGCGCGCAAATGTTGAAAACAACACGCTGGAAGCCACCTTGAAAGCTGCGGAAGGAACGGTCCTGGAATTGGTGAGCGCATTGGCCCGCCATCGCCGCGTGTTGCGACTGGAAGTCAGCGGCGCCAGCCTGGAAGACGTTTTCCTGGAACTGACCCGAGAGGAGGCGTAGACATGAACGCTATTGGTGCCATGCTGTATCGCGAAAGCAGGATTCGGGCAACCAATCTAGTCTTCATCTTCTGGGACCTGTTTTACCCGCTGGCTTACATGCTCGTCTTTGGTGTAGGCGTGAATGCGGCTTTGGGTTCGCCGCTTTCTTCAGCCCACCTGGACTACAACTCGTTTTTCCTGGGCAGCGTGTTGGCCATGGCCAGCTTTGGAATCGCCTCCAACACTTCATGGTCATTCTTTCTGGATCGTGACAACGGTATTTTTTTTGAAATGCTCACCTACCCGCTGAGCCGGTCAGCGTACATGCTGGGCAAGGTTCTGTTCACGATTCTAGTTAGCATCATGCAGGCCGCCATCACCCTGGCCCTGGGCCGATTGCTTTTTCATATCCCCATACGTTGGGATCTGCTTCCGCTGGTTTTCGCAGCCATGTTTGCCGGAACCGCGGGGTGGTTTTTCTTTTATTCGATATTCGCACTCAGCACGCGCCGTAACGACGTCTTCAACAGCGTGACGTCGATCCTGTATTTTATTTTCCTCTTCGCCAGCAGCATGTTCTACCCCCTTGAACCTCTCCCCCGATGGTTCAGGGTAGCCGCCACGGCAAATCCAATCACCTGGCAAATCGACTGTCTGCGCTATGCAACCGTCGGTTTGGGGAACCGGCATCGCGTCGGACAAGAGTCACTTCTGTTTCTCGCGTTCTCAATCGCAGCGTTTCTGTACGCGGTGAGGTGTCTCCGCGGGCAGGAGTAGTTTGCTTAGTATCGGATCAGCGGCACGTCTTCAATTGCGATTCTTGGCTGAGTTGTTGGCCGGCTTTGACGCCGGCGGCAGGGGAGGCGGAGAGACATAGATCACCTCCCCAGGACGCGCATAATGTAACTGCTCGCGCGCTTCCTTCTCAATAGCTTTGGGATCGCTCTTCAGCGCCTTAATTTGCTGGGTGTAGGTGTCGTTGTCCTGTTGCAAGGCCTCCACGTCCTTGCGCAAGACTTCGATTTCGGCGCGCTTCTGCTTGTAGGCGACCATCCCGTTCGCACTGAACATCACGTGCAGGAATAACCATACGGTGACCACAGCTACAGCTGCGGTAGCGATACGCCGGCGAAGTTTGTAGAGTCTCTCACCGGCGGGACGAAAGCGGTCGCGCACCCGGCCTAGCGCTATCTCGGCCTCGGGAGCGCGCTCCACGATCGCGCGGATCCCATCCTCGGGACGAGGCAGGTTGCGAATTCTGCGGGTTGGCTCTACTCGAAAATCCATTGTTTGGCCGCGGCGCTCAACTTCTCGAGTCCCTCTTCGGTGCGAGCCTCAGCGTAGACTCGAACCACTGGCTCGGTGCCCGAGAGCCGGTAACAGATCCACGACCCGTCTTCGAACACCAGCTTCAGTCCGTCTGTGCGGACTACTTCCGTCACCTTGCGGCCGGAGAAGTCCTGCGGATTGGACTGTAACTTTCCAGTGAACTTCTCTTTGACCTCGGGGGTCAAGCGGAAGTTCTCGCGGCGAGGGTAATAGGAACCAACTTTGGCAAATAGCTCGCGCAATTGTTTGCCCAGCGAGTTACCGCGCCGGGCGACCATCTCAGCGCACAGCAGGCCGGCGAGTACTCCATCTTTTTCCGGCACGTGATAACGAATGGAAAGCCCAGCACTCTCTTCTCCGCCTATGGCAATCTTGTCCTGCTTGATAAGCTCGCCAACGTATTTAAAGCCGACGGGCGTCTCGTGAAGCTCGACCTTGTGATGGCGAGCAAGAGCGTTGATGAGGTTTGTAGTCGCAACCGACTTGCCCACACCGTTTTTCCACTCGCGACTCTCGACCAGGTAATCGAAGAGCAGCGCGATAATGTAATTGGGCTGAAAAAAGGTGCCGTCCGAATCCACGACGCCAAAGCGGTCCGCGTCCCCGTCGGTGGCGATACCGATGTGTGCATTGCTGGCGCGCATCTTTTCGCGGAGCGGATCGAGCAGGTGATCGTCCGGTTCAGGCGCCTGGCCGCCGAAAAGTACATCGCGGTAGTCGTGTATGGTGGCGGCGTCGATTCCCGAGTCGCGCAGAATAGAATCGGAATAACCGCGAGCTGCCCCCCACAGGGGATCAAACACGACCCGCAGTCCGGCTCTCTTGATCGCCTTCACATCCACAATCTCTGTCAGACGAGTCAGGTAGTCAGGCTTTGGATCCAGGGCTTTGACCGCTGCTCCGACATGCGATTTGGGGGCTTCAATCCCGGAATCGAAAGCGGCAATCTCCGCTTCGATTTTCTTAGTAACCTCGGGCAGCGCGGGAGCGCCATCCGGCGTCGAGAACTTGATACCGTTATACTCCGGGGGATTGTGCGAGGCAGTGAAGTTGATTGCGCCGTCGGCTTGCTCGCGAATCACTGCATAGGCGATGGCGGGCGTAGGGGCGGCATCGGCAATGAGCAGGGGAGTAATGCCGTACGAGGACAGAATGTCGGCCGCCATGGCAGAGAACGTCTCTCCCAGAAAGCGCGGATCACGACCGATAATGACGCGTGCTCCCGAGGCATCCTGAGAGCGCACGTAGCGGGCAATCCCATTGACTGCGCGGCGCACACTCGCGAAGGTGAACTCCTCGGCCATGACAGCCCGCCATCCCGAGGTTCCGAATTTAATTTGCGTCACCATCTCGTTCTCCTGAGAGAGGTCGCAAGTAACCTCTCTACCGTACACTGGATGTGGAGCCGCGGCTTGCCCAGCCTTCTCTCCGGCTCACACCTGATAGCCGAAAGCGATTTTATATGACCGATAAGACGATCGTCCTGACTAACGCTGGCTCGCAAGAAGAAGCACGAAAGATTGCGCGCGCCTTGCTTGAGCGCAAGCTGGCGGCGTGCGTCAACATTGTTCCCAGCGTGGAATCCGCCTACTGGTGGCAGGCAAAGGTGGAAACCGCCACAGAATGGATGCTGTTGATAAAGACGGTTCAGAGCAAGTTCGAGAGGGTTCGCGACACTGTTGCTGAGCTGCACTCCTACGATCTGCCCGAGTGCATTGCAATCACGATCGAGGATGGCAGTAAAGAGTATCTCAACTGGATAGCGGAGTCTGTCCAGCCGTAGCCAGCTCGCCGTGCTTCCTGCCGCATTTTCCAAAAAACGGCTACTTTCATTGGCGGCGTCGACCTGAACTTTGCGGTTGCAATCGAGGGCGTGATGAATCTGGTGCCCTCGAAATTGATCGCACGATCCGGCCTGGTTGCGGTATGGAGTTGGTGCGGTAAGTTGGGCGCTTCATAAGCATGCCAAAGGGTGGTTAGCTCGTTATCCGCCCCCTCACAATTGATATCGTTGTGATAAGTAGACGCCGGTTGTTCGGGGGGGGCCGAGATCGAGGACAGGAGGGGTAGCCTCTGAGTGGGTGTATCGTGATCCGAGCCGCAGGCCGGAACGTCCAACCGAGGGCCGAGCGGAACCGCCCGTAGAAAACCCTCGCAGTGGCTCTGACCTCAGCCCAGTCTGGCGCGGCATTCGGAATGCGAGGGGAAGCTTCCCTAGTACGCCCTAAAAGGATCGGGCCAGCGCCTGCCCGCGGTCTCAGTGCGCCCGCCGGCGGCTCGCGAAACATCGACCGCTAATAATCAATCCCTGGCCGCGGTAACGTAGCCTTCTCTCCTTGAATCTCCCTCATGATCTGGACACCAGCGCTGGTTCCGACCAGGTCGGCGCCCGCTGCCAGCAATTCTCGCACCTGCCAGGCCTGCTTGATTCCGCCCGACGCCTTGATGCGAACCTGAGCGGGGGCAATCCTCCGCAAAAAACGAATCTGTTCAGCCGTGGCAACACCCACCGCCCCGCTGCTGGCGTTTTTCAAATAACTCGCGCCAGCTTCGATGCTTAAATCGACTGCTTGCTTGCGCTGCACCTCACTTAATAACGGCAATTCCAGCATGACCTTCACTGGCCGCCCCTGCGCCACTTGGACCACGCCGCGGATGTCTTCCGCATATTCTCTTTTCATATCCGAAAGCAAGAACCCGACATTCGGCATGAGATCGACTTCTTCGCCACCCTCATCCACGATGCGTCCGGCCTCATATGCCTTGCCCGCGCTGCTCATAGTTCCATAAGGAAGGTCTACAAACGATGCAACTCGAATTCCCGTGTTACGCAAGGCGTCTGCCGTTTTCCTCACCCAGGCTGCTGGAATCATGGCTGCGTGAAAGCGGTATTCGAGGCATTGTTGAAGGTGTTCTTCCCAAAGCGTCTGGGTTAATTGATTGGAGATGAGAGTCGACTGGATTCGACTTGCCAGGCTGGAGACGGTGTTCGGAGCGGAGCCGCTTTGAAAAGTCGAATCGCTTACACTCACTGCGTCCCTCGTTTGCCCAAAATAGGTTCACCGATCTCGGCCCTGCCGGCCAGCCAGGGAGGAATCGTTCTATCCTGCTCGCGGTAGGTTCTCAATATGTCATCCCGGTAAGGCAAGGAAGGGATCACCCCTTCTTTTGTCACCGCCAATCCACCGCAGACCACAGCAAACTGTACCCCATCCTCGAGGCTGGCCCCGGATGCCAGCGCAGTCGCCAAGCCAGCATTGAAGGCATCACCCGCGCCAGTTGTGTCTATGGCTCTGACCTGGATAGCGGGAATCTGGATCATGGAGGACGCGCTTACCACCATCGCTCCCTGCTCACCCAAGGTCATCACGGTGTGTTTCACTCCCTTGTGCAGCAATTCGCGTGCGACCTGTTCTGGTTGAGCATCGTCATTTGGACTGCGTCCAGCAAGTACCTTCGCTTCCGTTGCATTAGGTGTGAGAACGTCCACCATTTCGAGGACTGCCCGGGAAAGCGGCTGGACGGGCGCCGGATTCAGCATTGTGATTGCGCCTCGTTCGCGCCCGCACCGAAGGGTTGCTTCCGCCGCCGAGGCGGAAATCTCAAGCTGAGTCAGTACTACGGCCGCACTGTCGAAAGCGGCGTTACATTCAAGCACGTCATCAACCGTTAAGCGCTGGTTCGCGCCCGGATCAATGGCGATCGAGTTATCTCCGCGTTCCTCCTCGACCAGAATAAAACCTACGCCGGTGGGCGCTTCTCGGGTTCGGCGGACATGTTGGGCATCGATGCCCTCCTCGCGAAATAGGGTGAGCGCCATCTCGGCAAAAGCATCAGTTCCAATCTTGGTGATGAAGCTTACGCGGGACCCGAGTCGGGCGCAGCCTACAGCCTGGTTCGAGCCCTTGCCGCCATAGTCCACGCGATAGCCCGTCCCCAGCAGAGTTTCGCCTGTGCTAGGCAAGCGCGGAACCCTCATGGTGAGCCCGGTTGCGTAGCTGCCCACTACGGTAATTCGAGGAATGCTCAAGGAATTCGCTCACGAGCGCGCCGTTAGCCTATCACAAGCCACTCGCGCCCCGCCCCAACCTTGACCCTCTAGCGTGCGGATGTTAATTTCGCTTCACACGCCACCTTATCCGGACATGTCTGTGAACCCCGAGAAGAAACCTGATGGCCGCGATCTTCTCTCGATCGACCGTCGCAACTTCCTCATTCGCTGCTGCCAAGGCGCCGCCCTGCTTCCCGGGATTACCCCTCTGGCGTTTTCTTCCTTTTACCTTTTCGATCCGCGCCCCGCGTTCTCGCGAGAAAGCGCCTTTCACTTGTCTCCCCACTACCGCGTCCGGCTGCCGCTCGAGGCCACGTTAGCCAAACTTCCAGCCGGGTCGGACGGGTTTGTGACCGAAGCCTATCACGACCAACTCGCGGCAATTATGGCTCGGTGGAGTGGGGATTTATTGCAGTCTCCACTTAATCTCCTCGGGCTGGAAAGCGGGCTGACTGCGGACTTCTCCGGCTGTTCGTTGCTGCCAGCCGAATCGCGGATCTTGCGCTCTGGCCCGACGCTGGAAATTCGTGTCAATAAATTTTCGCGGGAGAGCGTGGAACGTAACCGCTTCCTCGAGCATCTTCGCTCATATCTGAATGCTTTCTCCAGCATGATCACGGCTGAATTCCAGATCGCGAGTATCGAACCGACCGCGGAGAAATCTTCTTCGGACTTACGACTGGCGACACGCGTTCGTTACGAGCTAGTCGGTTCAGGAGAAGGTTTCTATCGCCAGCAGCGTATCGGCTATTGGCGCTTGGAATGGCAAGCAACACGGGTCGGCAATTTTCGTTTAGCGAAGTGGCAGGCCTTCGACGAGACCGAGAGCCGCGCCTCCGGACCTGCGTTCATCGACATTACTGGTCACGCCCTCGGCAAGAACGTCTCTGCTGTTTCCCAGCTGGCGCTTGGCGTTGATTACTGGCGCACGGTTCTGGATGGAGCCTCCGGCATTGACATTTACGGGCACAACGGCGTTTGCATGGCCGATATCGACAACGACGGCTTTGACGATCTCTACGTATGCCAGCCTGCGGGTTTGCCCAATCGTCTCTATCGCAACCGCGGTGACGGAACTTTCGAGGACATCACCGAAGCTGCCGGGGTTGGCGTGTTGGAAAACACAGCCTGCGCGCTCTTCGCCGACGTTAATAATGACGGCAACCAAGATTTGATCGTGGTGCGCGCCGACGGGCCTATGCTGTTCGTCAATGAAGGGCGTGGCAAATTTCGCCAGAAACCGCAGGCATTTCATTTTGCCACCCCGCCCCAAGGCACGTTCACGGGAGCGGCCATCGCCGACTACGACCGTGACGGGTGGCTGGACATTTACTTCTGTCTATACTCCTACTACCAGGGAGCTGATCAGTACAAATATCCTTTACCTTACTACGACGCACAGAACGGACCGCCTAACTTCTTGATGCGCAACAACCGCGACGGTACTTTTCGCGATGTCACCGCCGCGTCCGGTCTTAATCAAAACAACGCACGCTACAGTTTCTGCTGTGCCTGGAACGACTTCAATCGAGATGGCTGGCCCGACCTGTACGTGGTCAACGATTTTGGCCGCAAGAATCTTTACCGCAATAACCGCGATGGCAGCTTTACCGACGTGGCCGCAGAGCTGGGCGTCGAAGACATCGGCGCCGGCATGAGCGTCTGTTGTTTCGATTACGACAATGATGAATCGCAAGATTTCTATGTCGCCAACATGTGGACGGCTGCCGGCGAACGTGTTTCCTCTCAAGAAGCCTTCCAGCAGAATGCCCCGGAAAATATTCGCGCTCATTTCCGCAAGCACGCCAGGGGCAATTCTCTTTTTCGCAACCAGTACCCCGGCAAGTTTGAGGACTCGACCGCCTCGGCGGGTGTCGGAATAGGCCGCTGGTCCTGGTCTTCCGACGTCTGGGATTTCGATCATGATGGATTCCCGGACCTTTACATCACCAATGGGATGGTTTCCGGGCCGTCTCGCCATGATTTGAACAGTTTCTTCTGGCGACAAGTGGTCGGCAATTCTCCCATCCAGCCGACGCCATCACACAACTACCAACAAGCCTGGACAGCCATCAATGAACTGATACGCTCCGATCGATCCTGGAGCGGATATGAGCGCAACGTTTTTTATGTCAACAATCGCGACGGAACTTTTTCCGATGTTTCCGGCACTCTCGGTATGGATTTCCTGGAGGATGGCCGCGCCTTTGCCCTCGCCGATTTCGATCACGACGGCCGCCTGGAAATTTTTCTAAAGAACCGCAACGGTCCACAACTGCGCGTCTTAAAGAACGTTATTAAGGATCTAGGTTCCAGTATTATCTTCCATTTGCGAGGCACCAAGAGTAACCGCGACGCCATCGGCGCTGAAGTTACCGTCGAAATCGGGCTGCGTCGCCAGACTCGCAGTTTGCAAGCCGGCTCCGGATTTCTGTCGCAGCACAGTAAAGAACTGTTGTTCGGCCTGGGCGACACCCCAGGCCCCCTCCGCGCTTCCATTCGTTGGCCGAGTGGTCTCCTGCAGCAGCTCAACCAGCTTCCCATCAATCACCGGATCTGGGTGGAGGAGGGATCAGAACCTTCTCGCGTGGAACCATTCCAGGCGGCACAAATCAGCGGTACAGCCGAGCTTCGGGCGCGCGAGCAGTTCCCCGAATCGGTGGAGACGTGGCTACTCGCTCCCATTCCCGCCCCCGATTTCTCGCTTCCCGACTTGAACGAAGTTGGCCGGACGGTTTCGCGGCTTCGCGGTAAGCCTGCTCTGCTCTATTTCTGGAGTACGCACACCCCCACTTGGGACGCCGATTTGCAGGCCTTGGACCGATTAGCTTCCCCTGCCGACCGCGTGATCGCCATCAATGTCGACGATGCCGCTGACTGGGAAAAGGTTCGCGCGCATGGGCGCCAACGCGCTTGGCGATTCCCTCAGGTTCACTCGACGGTTGACGTAGTTGCTATCTACAACATTCTCTATCGGCAATTGTTTGATCGACACCGGGATCTCGAACTGCCCACTGCCTTGCTGATTGACGCTAACGGCGACATAGTGAAGCTGTATCAAGGCGCGATCAATGTGGACCATATCGAAGATGATTTTGCGCGAATCCCGACTACCAGCCGAGAGCGCGCTGCCCTGGGTCTGCCATTTCCCGGCATTGGCGACACCTCCAACTTTCGTCGTAACGATCTGTCCGATGGCTCGCTCTATTATCAGCGCGGCTATTATGATCAGGCGGAAGACTCCTTCCAGCGTGCTCTTCGGCAAGATCCCGCAAGCGCCGAGGCTCTCTATGGCTTGGGCAGTGTCTATCTCGAGCGGCAAAACAACACCGCGGCCCGACAGACCTTTGAACGTGTCCTCAGCTTGCAGCCAAGCTTCCCCGACACCCTGCCCAACGCGTGGAACAATCTCGGGTTACTGGCGGCGCGTGAGGGGCGGATGAGCGAAGCGGTTGAGTGTTTTCAGAAGGGCCTTCAGTTGAGTCCCGATCACCCGATTGCGCTGCTCAATCTGGGCAACGCTTATCGGCAGATGAAGCAATGGACGAATGCGCAGAACGTGCTCGAGGAGGCTGTTGGTGCCGCTCCCGACGATCCCGAGGCGAATTACAGCCTGGGCATGGTTTTTGCCCAGCTCAATGATTCCGCCCGTGCCTATCAGTATCTCGAGACTGCCTTGAAGCTTCGCCCTGAGTATCCCGAAGCTCTCAACAACCTCGGAATCTTGTACCTGAGAACCGGACGCCGAGATGAGGCTGTGGCAAGTTTTGAGCGATCTATCCGAGTCGCGCCCGGCTTCGACCAGGCCTACCTGAATCTCGCCCGTGTTTACGGCTTGGAAGGCAATCGGGAAAAAGCCCGTTCTGTGCTACAGCAGCTGCTGATTCAGCATCCGGATCACGAACAAGCGCAGAAGGCGCTCGAGGGGCTGGAACGGTGAGGGGGAGCAGTTGGTCAGATCCTCGGGGCGAAGAAGGCAGGTTCTGTGCGGTGTCTAACCTGGAATCCGCCGTCCGATTGACGCTCCTGCCTGCACTTCCGTACTCTGTAACGTGCACACAAAAACCGTCGAAGGAGTCCGCCTGCGCGTTGCCGACGACATTACCCAGCTCGTCGGTGAGACTCCGATACTCAAGCTGAGAAGCCTCGTTCCCGCCGGCGCCGCCGAGATTTTCGCCAAGCTGGAATACTTGAATCCCGGCGGCAGCGTGAAGGACCGCGCTGCCATCGGCATGATCAGGCGTGCCGAAGAGGAAGGCCGTCTCCGCCCCGGTTCGATCATTGTGGAAGCCACGGCGGGAAATACCGGCATCGGCCTTGCCCTCATTGGTGTTAACCGCGGCTACCAGGTCCGGTTGTATGTTCCGGAGAGGTTTTCCGAGGAAAAGGTCATGCTCATGCTGGCCCTCGGGGCCGAGGTGATTCGAACCCCGGATTCCGAGGGCATGCAAGGCGCCATCCGACAGGCGCAGGAGTTCGTCAGCAGCCATCCGCAAGCCTTCATGGCTGGGCAATTCGAAAATCCCGCCAACCCCGATTATCACTACGAAACCACCGCCCGAGAAATATTCGACCAAATGGAGGGCCGTCTCGATGCTGTAGTGATCGGCTCGGGAACAGCCGGGACATTTACCGGCATCGCCCGCTTCATGAAGGAGAGGTTGCCCAAGGTGTTTACCGTCGCCGTCGAGACCCAGGGCTCGGTCCTCGGTGGTGGCAGGCCTGGCAAGCATAAGGTCGAAGGTATCGGCGCCAGTTTCGTTCCCCGGAACTTTGATCGCAGGGTCTGCGACGAGATATTCATGGTCACCGATCCCCAAGCCTTCGGCATGGTGAAAGAGTTAGCCGCTCGCGAAGGCGTACTGGCCGGCTCCAGCGGTGGAGCCAATGTTTTTGCCTCGCTCGCAATCGCTCGGCGGCTGGGAACCGGGAAGCGGGTGGTTACCATGATCCCAGATTCGGCCGAGCGCTATTTATCCAAGAAAATCTTCGAGGGCGGAATTTAATCGTCAACGATCATGGGAGAACGGTGACTTCCGACTACTCTGGAGGAGCATGTCCTATCCACGACAGCCCGGTTTCGCGACGCGCGCCATTCACGCCGGCCAGGAGGCCGATCCTCTGACCGGCTCGATCGGTGTGCCGATCTATCCCACCTCGACTTACCTCCAGGAAGAGCTCGGCAAGAACAAGGGATACGAGTATTCCCGCGCCTCGAACCCGACCCGCACCCGCCTGGAAGAGAACCTTTCCGCGCTGGAAGGAGGCACAACTTCGCGTGTTTTCGCCAGCGGCATGGCGGCCATCAATGCGCTGTGCAGCCGCTTCCAATCTGGCGACCACGTGGTGTGCGGCAACGATCTCTACGGCGGCGTGCCGCGTCTCTTCAATCAGGTCCTGACGAATCACGGCCTCGAGTTTACCTATGTCAATACTGCCGATCTCGAGCAGGTTGAGCACGCCATCGGCAAGAACACGCGCATGGTTTACGTCGAGACTCCGACCAATCCGCTGATGACCCTGACCGACATTGCTGCGGTTGCGCAACTGTGCCGCCGAAAAAAGGTCGAGCTGGTCGTGGATAACACTTTCATGTCGCCCTATTTTCAGCAGCCCATTCGGCTCGGTGCCGACCTGGTGGTGCACTCGACGACGAAATTCCTGAATGGCCACAGCGACGGCCTTGGCGGCGTCATTGTCTGCACCACATCCGTGCAGGCGGAGCGTTTCGCATTCATCCAAAAAACCGCCGGCGCGATTCTTTCGCCTTTCGAGTGCTGGCTCGTGCTGCGCGGCGTCAAGACGCTGGCGGTGCGCATGGAACAGCACGACAAGAACGGCCGCGCTGTGGCCGACTTTCTCTCGCAGCATAAAAAGGTGAAGAAAGTCTTCTATCCCGGTTTGCCTGCGCATCCGCAGCATAAATTAGCGCAACGGCAGATGACCGGCTTCGGTTCAATGATCACCTTCGAAACCGGCTCGCTGAGCAACGCCAAAAAGCTGTTGAAAAGAGTCCGCGTATGCGCGCTCGCCGAATCCCTGGGTGGAGTTGAAACCTTGATTTCTCACCCCGCCACGATGACTCACGCCGCGCTCGGCGAGAAAGGGAGAGCCGCCATTGGCCTCACCGATGGCATGGTCCGGATCTCGGTCGGGATCGAAGACGTCGTCGACATCGTGGCCGATCTAGATCGGGCGCTGGCTGCGACCTAGTGACCAAGGGCAAATCTCGCGAGTGGGACTCGACTGCTTACGACCGCATCTCGGCGCCGCAGTTTAGTTGGGGAAAAAAGGTACTCGACCGTGTCTCCTTGCGCGGCGATGAACGCCTTCTCGACGCAGGCTGCGGAACCGGCAAACTTACCGGCGAGTTGCTGGCGCTTTTGCCGCGCGGTCATGTCGTCGCAGTGGACCTCTCGCAGAACATGCTGCGCACAGCTGGCGAAAATTTGCAGGTGCGCTTTCGGTCGCGCATCCGATTTGTAGCGGCCGATCTCCAACATCTGCCCTTCGATCGGGCATTTGACGGCATCTTCAGCACCGCAGCTTTTCACTGGGTGCCTGACCACAATCTCCTATTCGCTAGTCTTTATCGCGCCCTCGGTCCGGGAGGGTGGTTGGTCGCGCAATGCGGAGGCGCTGGCAATCTCGATCGCTTCCTGCGCTCGGTCGCGGCGCTATCAAAAAGCTCGCGTTATCGAGCACATGTCGGCGATGCTCAGCACTCGTGGACCTTTGCCGATCCGGCAACAACCAGGAAACGTCTCGAGGCCGTCGGATTTCAAGGTATCGATACCAGTCTTGAGCCTGCGCCGACGCGTTTCGACAACGCAATTCAGTTTGTTGAATTTGCCAGCAAGGTGATCCTGCATCGGTTTCTAGAGCAATTTCCTGACGACCACATGCGGCAGCAATTCATGGGCGAGATAGCAGCGCTCGCCGCTAAGACTGATCCTCCGTTCGAACTCGATTACTGGCGCTTGAATCTCGTGGGCCGCAAGCCCGATTGATGGCAGCCTGGTTGCTCGTGCTGCTTTCAGCCTGGTTTAGCAGCTGCGGAAATTGTCGAAATTGCCGTCAGTTGCGAGGAAAATCCCCTGCTAAGACCTCGCCGTGTGCGGTCAGTTGTGACTAAAGTACCGGGTTACACCAACGGAAAATACATCTTATCCGCGAAGCTTGCGCACGAAACTTTGGTGATTACCCTGGGTTCCCATCTCGGTACAGGGGACCAAGCCCCTGACAAGCCCTCAGGAGACTAAAAACTATGCGACGAAGCTTTTTCTGCCTTAGCCTGTTCGTACTGCTCTCGCTGGGAGCGTTCGCGCAGACGGACGTAACCCAGGACCGAAAGGACGTTCGGGAGGACACCCGCGACATTCACCAGGACCGTAGCGACCTCCGTCAGGATCGGGTCGACCGCAATCGCGATCAGCGCGACATCAATAGAGATCGCCGCGACCTGAACCGGGATCGCGCGCAATTGCGCGACGACATCGAGGACGGAAACAAGGCCGCCGCTGCCAACGAGCGTGCCGATATTCGCTCCGATGGTCGGGATCTCACCAAGGACCGCGTTGACCGGAATCGTGACCAGCGCGACATCAACAAAGGGCACCGAGACCTGCGCGCCGACAGGAAGCTTCGTCGCGCCGACCATCGCGATATCCGACAAGACCTGCGCAAATAATCGGCAGCGGTCAGAAGTGCGACCCCAGACAGCATGATCTTCGGGTGCCGGTTCCGCAGTCGATTCTCGAGGGCTTCAGCACCACATACTCGACAGGCTGAAGCCCATTTTTTATACGCGCTTCGCCACAACTGAGGCGGTTGCCCGCTCGGAAAGGCTGGATACGGCGTGAGGCGCGCGTCCGGCGCGGAATGCCAATTCTCCCGAGTGACGATTAAGCCCCGGTGACCGGAGTTCGGGCACTTCCAAAGTGCGAGCTCGAGTTGAGAATCGTTCCTGTTTACTTCCGCAGTCAATACGAAGGAGGGTTCGGTCATCCGCAAAGCGCCTTCATCGAGATTGGGGAGCAAGCCCTCTTGATCAGATCAGGGGGGCATCGAAGCGGCCAATGGACGACGCTATCGAGCCACGCGATTGATTCATAGCAGGGGGGCGTGGCCGTGTAAATGTGTAACTCGCAGTCCCGTAGCCCGGAGACGTGAATAAGATTCATTACGAGCGTATGACTCGCTTCTCCGGTCCGGAACAGCTCGGTCCGAGAGGTTCCCGGGTGTTGGCTCTAGAACTGCTGTTTTTCGCCGATGCCGACCATCACGCGGTTGGTGTCAGCATCCAGGAATAGCACTGTATTCGGATCGATCTGATAGGTCTGCATAGCGAACGTGCCTGTCGCAGTATTCACGGAGGCGCTACCCAGTCCGCTCGGGGCCATGGTGTAGCTGCTCGCAGTCAGCGATAGGCCCTGGAAAATCGACCCGAAATTATTGATATCAAGAACGCCGGTGAGATTGCCCGCACCATCGCTCGTCAGCCGACCGGAAATGTCTTCCTCAGTTGCACCCGTCAGGTTGCTGCCAAGATTGGTGCCGCTGAAATTAATTGCATAATTACCCGCCAGGGATTGAAGCCCAAAAGGTCCGCCGGATTGCGGCTTGGCCATTCCGCTGGCCACGAGGTTTCCGCCGACGTTGACGAGTTCAATCGTTCCATTGGCGGCTGGATAGAAGGCCAGCGGAAATGGACTGGCGAGCGTCGAGAAAGCGGCAGAGGTGAGCGTGGCTAACCCCCGGCCGGTTGTACTCACCGTGTAAGCGCCGGAAATGGCGCCACCCAAGGACGCGCTGCCGCCATCGTTAAAATCCAGAGCCCCTGACCCAATATTTCCGGCGCCATCGGCCGGAAGTAAACCGCCCAAAGCCAGGGGAAGGTTGTTACTATCTGCTCCGGACAGGGTAAACGCGTACTGTCCGTTCAACGAGCTCGCGGTGAAGGGGCCCGGCGCCTGCCTCAGGACTTCGCCCGAGAAGATAGGTGCGGTTGTCGTACGATCGGTTTCGACGAACTTGAAATCGGTTGCATTCACGACGTAAAAAACAAAATTCTGAGTCGCGTAACTGCTTGCGATCGTAGCCACACCTCGCCCAGTGTTGGCGACCGAGTAAGCTCCACTCAATATTGGGGTGGCCTCGACGACCGTGCCGAAATCATTCACATCAATTTCGCCACTTCCCACGTTGCCGACACCATCCATTGACCAGCTTCCGGCCGAAACAGCAAGGCCGCCCGAAATGCCCACGCCAGAGAAACCGAAAACGTAGTTTCCCTTCAGTGCTGAGGCGGTAAACGCTGTCGGATCCTGAAGATCGATCGTGCCACTACCGGTAATGTTGGTATTTAGGCATGTAAGCAGGGCGTGAGCATGGGTCTCGATGGTGAACTGCCAGTTCGGGCATCCTGGCTGGAGACCAATCACAGCATTGCCCCTGCCGTCCTGGCCTACCGCATAGGTTCCGCTAAAATGTACCGCGGTGCCATTGGTTGGGAGCGAGTTGCTGTTTACGTCTTCGATCCCGCCAAGATGACCCTGGCCATCTGCAGTAAAGCTACCCGCGGCGAAAAACGAGCCATTGCTGTCCTGCCCCGACAGTGCAAAGGCATACTGGCCTTCGAGCAGGGCGTTGTTGCTTCCATTGCCCAGGCTCGGCCCCTGTCCCACCAACGACGAGCCGCCTCCACACCCGACGAGAGCCGCAAACGAGAAAAGTAAGGACGATGCGACGAGTCGAGTGCGCATGTGCAGATGCATATTCGGAATTCCTCCTGCGGCGGGTTCCCGACACGAATGACTGGGTAATCAAACTCGGTGGCGCGAGAAAAGTTGCGACTGGACAAGACACTTAGACAATCCAGCCACCACCGACGACCGTGTCTCCGTCATAGAAAACCGAGGCTTGTCCCGGTGTGATCGCGCGTTGCGGCGTATCGAAGGTCACCAGCACTTCGTCGGATCCGGTCTGCTCAAGGGTGGCAGGCGCCGGCTCGTGGCGATGACGAATCTTGACCGAGACCCGCATGGCCTCGGACAACTTCTGGACGGAGATGAAATTCACCCGGTGGGCGCGCAGAGTCTCGGCGTAGAGTTCCTCCCCGCTACCGACCACGACCTGCCGTGAGTCGCCCTTGATCTGGATCACATAAAGCGGTGACCCGGTTGAGACGCCTAGCCCCTTGCGTTGGCCAATCGTGAAATTGTGAATGCCGCCGTGTTCTCCGATCACCTCGCCCGTCGTGGTGACCAGTTCGCCCGCAGTGTCGGGGAATGATCCAGACTGCTCCTCCAAGTAGGCTTCGAGGAAACGCTTGTAATCTCCTCCAGGAACGAAGCAGATCTCCTGGGAATCCGGCTTCTCGGCGAGCGCCAGGCCGTGCTGGCGGGCGAGCTCGCGTACCATAGGCTTAGTCAGTGGGCCGAGCGGAAACAGAGTTCGACTCAGCTGCTCCTGGGTTAGGCCAAAAAGGAAATAGGTCTGGTCCTTGGAACGATCCTGGGGCCTCTTAAGTAGCCAGCGCCCAGAGGCCTCATCCCATTCGACGCGGGCGTAATGTCCAGTAGCCAGCCTCTCAGCCCCAATTTGTCTGGCCACCACGAGCAGCTGGTCAAACTTCAAGTGATTGTTGCAAAGGCTGCAAGGGATCGGAGTACGTCCGGACAGGTATTCATCGACGAAAGGCCGCACCACGTCTTGCTCGAAGCGCTGTTCGTGATTCACGACGTAATACGGGATCCCCAGAGTTTCGGCGACGCGGCGAGCGTCGTAAACATCATCGAGAGAACAGCAGCGTCCCTGCACGGCTTCGGGCATTCCGGGATGCCCCGCCAGACGCCGTTGATTCCAAAGCTGCATGGTGAGGCCGACGACGTCGTAGCCTTCGGCGCGCAGCATTGCCGCGACGGTCGAGGAGTCGACTCCACCGGACATGGCTACCGCGATTGTCTTTGACTCAGGCACTCAGCACTCAGCATTCAGGTAGGAGTATTCCAA
>JBPYDQ010000863.1:0-2173 GCA_051986135.1 Terriglobales bacterium
GACTCGCTGGTGCTGACCGCAAACCTTGGGCGTCAAGTCACGGGGGCGGCATTGTTCCCGCTTGTGGAATCACAGATTAATAACGCCGCACCACAAGAGTTTGTGACTGCGGTCGGCGGTTTCCGACTCGTGCTTCGGAAGTCGGATCAACTACTCAAACCTATCGAAAGGCTAAGGGGGGTTCTGGTGATCTCCGGTGATCTCCCTTACTTGATCGATGTGCTGGTCGGCAAGCCCGACACGACAAACGACGGCAGTAGCAACGGAACTCACCCAGCAAGATCCTTCTAGGAGGGGCCATGAGAATGAGGGGCTGGATTTTATTCACAATACTAGCGGTTTTGGGGCTATCCATTGTTCTACCCGTGGCGTGGGCTGTGAAGGTGGGAGAAGCGGCGCCGGAGTTCACAGCCACCGCGAGCAACGGTCAGACCATTCGCCTTGCGGATTATCGCGGGAAGTATGTTGTTCTCGAGTGGCACAATAATGGGTGTCCCTACGTGGGAAAACACTATAAAAGCGGCAACATGCAGCGGCTGCAAAAAGATTGGACCAGTCGGGGGGTGACTTGGTTCACGATTCTGTCCTCTGCGCCTGGCAAGCAGGGCTACGTCACGGCGAGCCAAGAGAACGACTACCTTGCAAAAATGCAGGCTACCCCAACGGCCGCCCTGCTCGACCCGACCGGTGAGATTGGTCATCTTTACGATGCGAAGACCTCTCCACAGATGGTGGTCATCGATCCCAAGGGCATCATGATTTACAGTGGGGCCATTGATGACAAACCGACAACCGATTTGCAGGATGTCGCAACTGCCACGAACTACGTCAGCCAAGCACTTCAAGAGGCCATGGCTGGAAAGCAAGTGCAGACGCCCTCGACCCGTGCATACGGGTGCTCGGTCAAATACGCGGATTCGGGACACTAGGGTACTGGTAGGAACTTTTCCGGTAACGCAAACCTAATCGGACAAACGGTACTGAACGTGAAAGATTCCGACGTTCGCTAAACAGAGGAGGGCGCTTTAGTTGGCGCCGAAACCAGCGGGACCGGGTTGACGCTGCCGCCAACCAACAGATTTAGGGCCAGTCATGCCGAAGGTTGCCTCTGAGCGCGCTGCCTGCTCATGCGTGGGCTTTTCGCGATGGAGGAAGGTTCTTTTGGCCTTTGGCTTGGCCGCTTCGGTGCTTTTGGAGGAATCCTTATGCTTACGGTGCCAAATTCGAATATCGGTCGAGGCACTAGCTAATGGAGCCGTACCGCTCAAGCAGAGCGCGCATGAGAGCACCAAAACTAGTCGTTTCATGGATACCTCCGCATAGGACTATTTCTAACATGCAGACACGAAGAGCTCTACTGTACCAAGGGCCATATTCCGTACCAGGGACTTGGAGATGGATAAACGCCGTAACAGTCGAAAGTTCGTACTAGTGTGCCGTCCCGTAAATACGTTCGCATAGTCTCTCGACTTTGGCGAAGATCGAGTCCGCCGCGGCGGTCCATTCCATACAAACGCCTGTACATGACGGTTGGAATTCTGGACGTAATGGTCGATTTTCGCGACCAGTTCCTTCACACTGCTGAACGTTCCCCGGCGAATGGCTTGTTGCGTGATGCGATTGAACCAGATCTCCACCTGATTGAGCCAGGAGGCATAGGCCGGAGTGAAGTGCACATGGAATCGTGGTCGCACGGCGAACCAGCGTCGCACTCGCCGATGCTTGTGGGTGGTGTAGTTATTCACAATGATGTGCACTTCTAAGTTCTTCGGCGCGCTCTTCTCAATCTCCCGTAGAAAACTCAGATATTCCTGATGGCGGTGATGCGGTCGACATTGCGCGAGCACTTTGCCATTCGCTGTGTCCAAGACGAACAGACGCCAGCTAGGCGCCAATTTTGGGCTATTGTGCGCTATAACTTCTTGGCGAAGGCCTCCACC
The DNA here is from genome assembly GCA_051986135.1 of Terriglobales bacterium. Lineage (GTDB taxonomy): Bacteria > Acidobacteriota > Terriglobia > Terriglobales > Acidobacteriaceae > Gp1-AA122. The sequence continues at coordinate 1,941 of JBPYDQ010000863.1, forward strand.
TTGGCACGTCGTCTCTTTCTTCCGCGTGAGGGGTCTTTGAACCTTTGTGCTGGTGGCTCTATCACTTTGTCTTGCCCACTTGTGCGAATAGCGGGATTTCCGTCCGCTCCGATTCTTAATCTTCGAGAGTCGGCATCGTCCGTATCACTTCTGCGGCCTTTGGCCGAGTGAGAACCGGCGCATCGCTGCGAACCTTTCCGTCGAGAAAGATCAGAACTCGTTTGGCAAATTGC
>JBPYDQ010000864.1:0-5539 GCA_051986135.1 Terriglobales bacterium
AGATCTTTGCTTGGTGGCCGGTGTCGAGTTACTAAGGCGCGAAAGATTCCCTCCAAGCTCGCTCGCAGGGCCCGCAGTTGCAGGAACTCACCAGAGGCTGGAGCATTGCGGAGGTTTCGGACCTCCGCGTGAGAGAGCAGACCCGTTGCTACCCCGAAATCAAGTGTGTCCCCAAAACTGTGGAGATGGTCGAGGGGCTCGGCAACAGTCCAATCATGGATCGTATTCAGGAAATCCAGAACCGGATCTCCGCCGATGAGTTCGAAGCGATGAGCTCCCATGCATTTCCCAAATTATCGGATTCCAGCCATACCAGCAATCCCCGCTTGACAGGAAGCAAAATTTATATCACCATCAATATGGCTTTTACAGGTGATAGGAGAGAGAGATCTTATGAGCCGCCCCATCAACCTTGTCGGGGCCCCATCCAGTATCGGTATCCGGCCATATGATGACGGTACCCCCCGCCGTCTGGACCTGGCGCCTGGGGTACTGCGTGAACGTCTCGCTTGCCTCCGGTCGGTAAACGACTGCGGTGACGTGATCCCGCCCGCCTATCGCGACACAGTGCGACCTCCAGGTAAACCACGGAACGAGGAAGCTGTCGTGTCGTTTTCGCAGGCGCTAGCCCAGCGCGTAGCAGCCGCATCTGCTGACAGCGCGTTTCTCCTGGTTCTAGGCGGAGATTGCAGCATTGTTTTGGGGAACCTGCTCGGCGTACGCCGTGCTTGCCAGGCGCCTATAGGCTTGGTTTATGTGGATGCGCACGACGACTTTGCTACTCCCGAGGAGTCGCGCACCGGGTCGGTCGCCAGTATGTGTCTGGCCCTCGCGGTTGGAAGGGGCAATACTCCGCTGGCGCGACTCTCTGGCGACGGTCCGTTGACGCGCGCCGGCGATGTTGTTCTCCTCGGGCGGCGGGATGACGCCGGGCCCTGGTACGGCCAAAATACGCTAGCCGATTTCGGCATCCTGGATCTTTCCGATGCCAAGATTCGTCAAGACGGTTTCGCCGCCAGTACGCAGGCCACACTCGATCGAGTCGCACGCCCTGAACTGGGGGGCTTCTGGATTCACGTTGACGCTGACGTGCTTGATCCCGTGGTCCTGCCGGCGGTGGATTCTCCCGAGCCCGGGGGTCTCGATCTCGACCAACTCGCGGAACTGCTTATCCCGTTGATCCGCAATCCTCGCGCCCTAGGGCTAGAATTGACAATTTACGATCCCGCGCTGGATGCCAACCGAACCAGCGCAGCACGGCTCGTGTCATTGCTCGAAAAGGTATTGCTGCCGGAGGAACTATGATTGCCCGCACCTGGCACGGCCGAGTAGCCGCATCCAAAGCAGATGCATATCATGCGTACTTGCAAAGCACCGGCCTAGCAGACTACCAAGCCACAGCCGGTAATTGTGGTGTGTTCGTATTTAGACGCATCGAAGGGGATGTCACGCATTTCGTCCTCACCACGCTGTGGGATTCGGTCGAGGCGATTCGCCGATTTGCCGGCGACGATTACCTACGAGCGCGCTATTACCCAGAGGACGACGATTTCCTGCTTGAGCAAGAACCATTTGTCACTCATTATGAGGTTCTGTTGGCTCACCTGACCAGCTCGTAGATCGCATTGTAAGTCGGCCACGATAGGCCCGCCATCAACGGGTTCAAGCAAGTCTGTCTTTAACGGCTAAGCGAGTAAAAGACTTGCGTTGGACTTTACGATTGGAAGTTTGCGCCCGAAAAAACGAGCTGCGGATAATCCTTCGAAACCACACCGAGGTCCGCAGACACGTTTCGACCAACCGCGGCCATACTGCATCACAAGCATTGTTTGCCGAGGCCAAAGGCGTTGCTCCCTTCCGCAGACAAATGCGCACGCCGGCGTCTTTTAGCGCAACGTCGTAACCCACCGAATGGTTGACGACGCCTAAGTCATCATTCTCCGCATGCAGCAAGAACGCCGGCGGTGGGTTGCTGGTGGTGTGAATATCTCGGACCATCGTCGGCTGCCGCCAAGCACTATGAATCGTGGGGCGACGCCAGAGTACCTAAAGTGCTTCTCTCAGGGTGGTGCTGGCCATCTGCTGTCTTTTTTCCGCCCTTTTCAGCCGCATGTTTGCCCTCAAAGCGCAGCCTCACTGCCTTCGCCCGAACCGAATCTGCGGCATTTTGGCCTTACCGCTCCCCGATCCGGCGCTGTAGACCAAACAGCTCATTGCTCAACGTTTCGTGCCCAGCGTCGAATTCGCCACGCCTGGCCGCCCAAGCTGCCGCTGAGAATCCAGCCCGAAACCATCAAGTGGTCGACCAAACAGCAGCGGGCAGACACACACATCTTTCCGCCATTTTCTATTCCGCGCGGCACTGGGACAGATAGCGATGAACGCTCGCGGATTGGGAAGCTACGATCATCTGACAATTGATAAAATCAGCGGACTGTATTCGAGCAAAGTAGAGTGGTTGTGCCCATGTCCTCTCGCCCAGTCATTCAGGTTTCCGGCGTTCGCAAAACCTACAGTTCCACTGTAGCCGTCGATCAAGTGTCTTTCGAAGTAATCGACGGCGAGATCTTCGGCCTCATCGGACCAAACGGCGCCGGCAAAACCACGACCATGGAATGCATCGAAGGACTCCGCAGACCTGACCGTGGAACGATCTCCGTGCTGGGCCTCGATCCCTTCCGCCAGGTCTACGAACTACAGCCACGCATCGGCATTCAACTGCAACAGGCACAGTTGCAGAAGCGCATCAAAGTGTGGGAAGCGCAAGACCTGTGGGCTTCGCTCTACGGCAAAAAAATGGAAGACGGTGAGCGTCTCCTCAAGCAACTGGGATTGGCCGAGAAACGCAACACATGGTTCATGGACCTCTCGGGAGGTCAGAAGCAACGGCTATTTATCGCACTAGCGCTGATCAACGATCCAGAGCTCGTATTTCTCGACGAACTTACCACCGGCCTCGATCCCCAGTCGCGACGAGTGATTTGGGATTTGGTGCGCGGAATTCGCGAGCGCGGCAAAACCGTCTTTCTAACCACTCACCTGATGGAAGAAGCAGAACGGCTTTGCGACCGCGTGGCCATTATGGAGCGGGGCAGAATCATCGACATCGATACTCCAGACCGGCTGGTCAGTCGCCATTGTCCCGAACGCACGGTTATCGTCACCATAGACGATGCGAGCGCCGAAGAAACATTTCGGAAGATTCCGCAGGTCGAAGAAGTAACTCACACCGACCTGCGCTTCACGATTCGAGGGCGCGGCGAAGATCTGGTGACCGATTTGATCCGCTGTATATCGGAGAATCGCATGCGCGTCACAGACTTTCGCACTATCATGCCAAATTTGGAAGACGTCTTTCTTAAAGTGACAGGCCATTCGATCCGGGATTAGACCTATATGAATCTGCGCGGACTGGGGAAACTAACCTGGGTTGAGGTTAAGATTTTTCTTCGCGAACCGCTTGGTGCAATTGGAACCATTGTGATTCCAGTGTTGCTGTTTGTTATCCTCGGTCGCGCCGTTGGCAAAAGGCTGGGCCCTTCCGCACTCCCGACCAGCGGCTTTCTGCACGTCGGTTTGCCGGTGCTCGCGTCCCTGCTGATTGCCATCAGTTCCGTTCTATCTTTGGTGACAATCGTATCGATCTATCGCGAGGGTGGCATCCTCAAGCGCTTGCGGGCAACGCCACTGCGTCCTACAACCATTCTTACAGCACACGTCCTTGTGAAGCTGTTGCTAACCGCAACCACCCTGTTTCTGATGGTCTTGGCGGGCAAGCGATATTACCCGGTGGGAGTTCACGTTCCGCTTTTCAATTTTACTCTGGCTCTACTCATCAGCACCTGGAGCATTCTTTCCATAGGTTTCCTGATCGCCAGCATGGTGCCCACGGCGCGCTTCGCACAGCCGGTTGCAGCCATGATTCTTTATCCTATGTTTGCCGTGTCGGGCCTGTTCGTTCCTCTGGAGTCCCTGCCGCCGCTCATGCGCGCTCTCGGCAAGATCACTCCGCTGACTTATGCAGTATCACTGCTCGGAGGTATCTGGAACAGCGATCCTTGGTCTGCGCACTGGGGTGATGTAGCGGCTCTCGTCCTCACGTTTGCCGTGTGCACGGCATTTTCCGCCAAGTTGTTTCGCTGGGAATAGTTCAATATGGGGAGCTTTTGGGGGGGAAACTCGGAGAGCAGGCAGAACGTCGGTTGCTTGAGCGATTACCTTAGCTTACCCGAGTGCCGACGTGTTTATATGCCGTCGGTGATAATATATTGCCATCCTGGCGGGTCGTACGTCAGTGACTTCCGAATTGCCGTCGCATTGTGGACAGCAGATTCCTTGGGGGGGGTGGGAAATGCTTGCCAGCCTCAGCATGCTTCTCTTTACATCTTGGCTGTTTTCAACCACACCAGCTAATCCAACGCAATCCAGTTCTTTGGGCGCGCCCGGCTGCGGCCCAGCCCATATCAAGTTCGAGGTGAACACGGACCGCGAGCAGCATGGGGTGCCGAATCCCGAACCAGGCAAGGCTCTCGTCGTGTTTCTGCAGGATGACTCGCAATTCAATTCGAAACCCAGGCCCACGGCGCGGTTCGGAGTTGATGGAACCTGGGCAGGCGCCACACACGCGAATTCTTATTTCTATGTTGCGGTTGACCCCGGTGAGCATCACCTCTGCACCAGTTGGCAATCGCGCGTCGTACTGACTCGACCCTCACGCTCAACCTCCGCGGCTCATTTCACAGCCCAGGCGGGGGAGATATATTACTTTCGAGCGCAGGACAGGGTGATAAGCGATTTCAACGGTGCGGCGGTGTCGGACCCCGAAGTGAAATTGGAACCGCTCGATCCTGATGAGGCGATGGTGCTCCTCAAGTCATTCGCCTTAAGCCGGTCGCACGCGAACAAGTAACGCACCCTCAAAGGTCTTCAGAAAAATCGGGGGTGTTCCCTCTCTCGAATAGCAGCGTCGTCATGAGTGCCCCAAATGGGAATGCCTACTTGTAGCTCTCCTCGATTACGTGGCATGTCGTGCGACCTCCCGGATCGCCTTTTGAGTCTTGGCGATGATTGGGCCGACCATATCGATGCGCGCTCGCGTGGTTTGCGAAAATGCGATGGCGGGAGGAGTGAACACCAGCAGCCATGCGGCTCCCGGGCACCGCCTTGGATTCCTACGCGGGCTTGGCTTCAGGGAGAAGCTCTCAGATGGTTGGGAGCATAAGCGTGGGATTGCTGCTTTGTGTTTGATCCTGAATAGGCAGCAGAACCAATGCCGGTTACTTAACGAAAATGCTCTTGGGACACATGGCATGGACGCCGACGTTTCCATCCACAAGCTGCGTGATATCGACATCCACGGCAACACTGGTAAGCATATAGGCTTCGTCCCGGTTCAGGTGTTTCTCCTCGACGAGGAAATTGATCATGTCGCGCACCGCGAGTGTGGTTGCTTCCTTCAAATCTGGGCTGAAGCCCATGCTGATATAGCTGGCGGGAGTCTCTGCGCGCGGCCAAAGCAGGTGGCGGTCTTTATGCACGA
>JBPYDQ010000865.1:0-3842 GCA_051986135.1 Terriglobales bacterium
TGCGCCCGACCGGCGCGAAGTCCTACGTGGTTGTCTATAGAGCTGGCGCGGGACGTGGCGCGCCTGTGCGGCGCTACACCATCGCAGCGGTCGGCAAAATCACGCCCGAGCGTGCCAGGGCGCGCGCCAAAGTCATTCTGGGGTCGGTGGCGCACGGGCACGATCCAGCGAACCGGAAGACTGCCGAACGGGGCACGCCTACGATGGCTGAACTAGCGGACCGATTCATGGCCGACCACGTGCGAGCCAAGCGCAAGGCCGGGACGGCAGAGTTCTACCGAGACATTCTGGACCGCATCGTGAAGCCCGCGGTGGGCACCACTAAGGCCGACAAGCTAACTCGGCTCCAGGTCGGCAAGCTGCATTCCTCATTGTCCGATACGCCTTTTCAGGCCAATCGGGTGCTGGCTGTAATCGGCAGCATGTACGCCTTCGCCGATCGCGCCGGCATCATGCCGGAAGGCCCCAATCCAGCGCGCGGGATCGACAAGTTCAAGGAAACCCGCCGTGAGCGATTCCTGACCGGCGGGGAACTGGAACGACTGGGTAGAGCAATCCGCGAAGCTGAGACCATCGGCCTCCCGTGGAGGGTGGACGAATCCAAGGCATCTGCCAAACACGTGCCCAAGTCCAAGAGATTGACCAAGATCGCGTCGGCTGCGGCGTCAGCGCTGCGGCTGCTTCTGTTCACCGGCTGCCGGCTGCGGGAAATCCTGCACCTGCAGTGGGAGCACGTCGATTTCGAGCGCGGCTGTCTGTTCTTGCCCGATAGTAAGAGCGGCCGGAAGACCGTTATCCTCAATGCCCCTGCCCTTGCAGTGCTGAACGGAATGGACCGGATTGGGCCCTATGTGGTGCCCGGCGACGATCCGGACCAGCCGCGCCACGATTTGAAGCGCCCGTGGGATGCCGTCACCAGGCGCGCGGGCTTGACCGGCGTACGCCTGCATGATCTCAGGCACACCTACGCAAGCTTTGGTGCCGGTGGCGGGCTGGGTCTACCGATCATTGGTCGGTTGCTAGGCCACGCCCAAGCCGCGACCACCGCGCGCTATGCACATCTCGATAATGATCCGCTGCGGGGCGCTTCAGAAGCAATTGCCGGACGTATCGCAGCCGCGCTTGAGGGCAACCCAACAGCCTCAGTTCGATCATTGCCACGGAGTGCTTAGTGCGAACATGGTTCCGCTTCGGGTGCGCCTTCCAGAAGCGTCTCTCCAGTGGATCGACATTTCGCTGCAATAAACAGCGCTGGCGTGCTCTCCGCATGTCAGTCCGAGTTTGGTACGGCGATGCATCCGATTAACCATATGCAGTCTCAAAGGTGGATTATCCTTTGGGTTGAGTTAATTTTTGGAGGAAGACTCTACTGGGCACGTAAAGAAACCCGAGCTCTTAATCGCCGCAGAGCACGAATGAGCCGGGTGGGATTGGAATTGCTCGGCTGGCGGTCGTCGGAGCTGCAGCGTTGCAAGCAAGGCGACAGTGGAGGAGTCGCTTCACATAACGAAGCCGGAGCGAAAAACGGAAGGGGTCGTTTGGGAGGAGGATTGAGCATGCGTACTTCCCACGATAAACCTGAGCTGCTGATTATCGATACACAGAGGTTGCGCCAAGCAGGTATCGCCCGCTTACTAGAGACGTGGGCTGATGTCATGGGATTCACACTGAATGCCGTTCTCCCGGATGCCCTGCCCCAATCCACCAACTGCGAAATGATAATTGTCAGCGTAGGCAGCACGTCGATCGAAGACGCGCAATGCCATATCTTGATCGACAATGTGCGCAAGCTTATGCCCCGTGCATCCTTGGTCATTATTTCAGACCGAGAGGACCTAAAGGAGGTATGCGCTGCCTTTCAAGAAGGAGCGAGCGGGTTCATGCCGACCACCATTGAACCTGTCCTGGCCTTCCAGGCCTTATCTTTTATTAGAAGCGGGGGTACGTTTTTTCCGCCCTCCGTTCTGTCCACCTGCGAAGTAACGATCTGCAAACCGGTCTGTGACTGGACCCTTACAATCAAACAAGAGGAGGTGTTAGCTCTTCTTCGTCAAGGTTACTGCAATAAGGTAATTGCACGTCAGCTCGGCATGTCGGAGTCCACTGTTAAGGTGCATGCTCGCAAGGTTATGCATAAATTCGGCGTAACAAACCGGACACAGCTCGCGATCGCGGCGATGACGGAGAGCACTTTGCGGCACGTAAAAAACAATAAAGGATCAGTTCAACAAACAGACGACCAACGACCATCAGCAGCGCCCTCGCTTCTAGGCGCGCGATTGGGTCAAACGGCGTCGTAGACCGCCGGATAGTGCAATTCCCAATTAGATGGTGGCGTTATTTTGTGCAACTTGTGTGACACTATCATTATTTCCGATAATCACAGCTATCTGCACAATGCTTTGCGCGACTGCGACGGCATTGAAAGAATTAATTGCCGCGAAGCCGTGTTCGAGGGCGTTGAATAGGCTGAATAGTTTCAACAGATTATTGAAGGAGTTGCTCAGCTGCGAGCCGAAATGGCGATGGTTATGTCCTCCGCACACTGCGTCCAGTTCTGTATCTGTCAATCCCCGCAGTTCGGTCAATTCCTGCATCTCACATGTGTTGGTCATACATACTCCTCGCTTGCCGGAGCTGGCTTGCCGGAACTGGGCATCACCAGAAATTTGGCAGAGACGGAATTTCAACGCAGCAGAGGATTAGCTAAGTAAGATAGCCTTTTTCAACGTCACCTTAGGTCAATGACCAAAGGTTACCGTCGAATCCATAAGGGCATCGAAACGATGGCTACGGCTGCTACAGCGCCAGGTCGCCTTTGGCGCATAGGCTCAATTCAGGCAGTTCGGCGAGAGCGATCATCGCGTGTCGTAAGTCCAGTGTTGCAAGTGGCTAGCACCCGAGATCGCCACACCCGGGCGTATAACGCCTAAAAGCCCCTAATAGCGCACTACTAACAGCTTACGATCTTCGGGTCATTAGCCCAAGGGCACTCTTGATTATGACTTGGCTCTGCTGCCTAACTTGCTCGCGAATGCGTAACGACTTCTTTTGTCGACACGGTTTGCCTGGGCCTGTGAGGAGTAATCTCATGACCGAGATATGCGAATTGAGTGACATAGAACTGGACGCGGTGTGTGGTGGGTCGCTCTTCAGCGGGCCAGTCGTGAGCTTCGGTGGGCCACTCGTCAGCATCACGAACTCGTTCAATCCCATCACCGTCGTGCAAACGAATGTGCAAATGGGTCTAATTGTCGGCCTCGGTAGCATCGCACAAGATGCCGGAAATGCTGTAAGTGCTATATTGGGTAAGATTTGATGGGTATTCGCCGCCGCCTCGCGCCTGGAGGTACAATGATTGGCTAGCAGCGGGGCAGGGCCATCGACATCTAATCGACATTTATTATTTGGGCGGACTCCCGAGAATCTCCGGGAGGGTGACTTTTTTGTCGCAGTCCGTTCTGGGACAGAGACCAAAGCCTCCCGCCGATGTCTGAGCTTCCTGCTGCTCCTCAACGAGTGCAAGGTGCAAATCCAAATACAGTTCTTTTGGACATCACCCCGCTGCGCCGTTGATAATGCCCGACCTAGTTTCGTATCAGTAATCATTGCAAAGAAGGAGTTGCCGAATCCGCGGTGGCGCTTTTTTGCAGTTAGTTCCAAGGAGCACATCATGAGTGAGACTCATGCAATCACGACACTGGGCGATACGGAACTGGACGCGGTGTGTGGCGGACAATTCACTGTCGGCATCGCCATGGGCTCGTTCAATCCCAATGTCATCGTTCAAAAGATTAGACAGAGCTCGTCGGTGTGGAATGACAGCGGCACGGTAGCGAACG
>JBPYDQ010000866.1:0-5326 GCA_051986135.1 Terriglobales bacterium
ATCCGGAGAAGTTGGAAGAGCTGCGCGAGAATCTTCCAGAGTACGCGGATCGCACCATGCACATTCTTGACAACGTTTCGCGCGCCGGCGCGAAGATTGCCGAGGTCGTGGAGCGCCGCGGGCAGGCTGTGCTGGATGAGATCCGGGCGTACTGAGATTGCAGCCAGGGATTCAATAGGTATCCCCCTCCAGGGGCTGCCGTCGTTTCGCTGAACCCGGCCGAAGCTTACACGCCTGGGCTAGATTGTTCCCTCTTACGCGCCGTGATTCTTGCCTGAGCGAGTTTTCTTGCACCGGCCGGCGTCCGATACCTAGAACCTGGTCGCTTCGCGATCGACTATCTGCCGACAGATCGAATCTTCGTTTGGTGGCCACAGTTCGTTATCATTGACCAACCTGATGACACGCGAACTCAAACGCCGAATTCAATACATTCTTGTGGCCGCCGTTGCGTTGGCGGCTGTGCGCACTGGCTATATCCTCTATAGTCGCCATGCTTCCGAGGGGGCTACTGAAGTCCCAGAGCGATCCGCTGCGCCACCGCTGGATGCCGATTATTACGTTACTCCGAAAAAGCTTCATGCCTATGATCTGAAGTCGGTCCGCCAACTGACCAAGCAACCTGTGTGGGTGAAAGAGGGATACCGTTACACTTACTTTCCCTACCGGGCAGCAAGCCGCAGCGTTGATTTTGCGGAAGAGGCCGGCCTGCTTTTGCCGCTGCAAAATCTGGAGATAAAAGATGTCGTGCTGGTGCCTACGCCGGAATCAGTTCGGCAAAACCTGCCTGGAGAAACGGTGCTAAGGCGGGAGAGGCAGGTGATGGCGCTTTTTGACCAGGATGGCGGGCACTACGCCGTGCCCGTCGGTACAGAACTGGGGGGCGACTATCGCATTTATGCGGATGAAATGTTCTTTATCCAGGACCCGAAACAGCTGTACAAGCATTGGCCGGCGGATGTTTGGGAGGCTGTGGATAAGCACCAGGTCAAGCCGGGGATGAATGAGTTGCAAGCCGATTTCGCCATCGGCATGGGGGTACCGCAGCCCTCCAACGAGGCTGGGGTAAAAACCGTGAAATATCCACATGGGGGCAAGCCAGTGAGCGTGATGTATCGGGACGGAAAAGCTGTCGAAATTAACCAGGAGTAGGACTGCGAGGTTATTTGGCTTCTTACGATAAGTTTCCGCATCGCAAGTGCCCAGGCACAGCTAGCGACCCTCTTTTTCTCCAAAGTGAGCTCAGCTGCTGTTCTTTGAATCCTTCTAAAGCCACCATCTCGCTGGTTGGTGACCCGCTGCCGCAGCTCGTTTCGCGGAAAGTATTCAAGCGCGCTTAGGAAAGCGTGAGCAGCGTTCCCGTCGAGAAAGCAAACCCGCACCGTAGGGTACGGCTCCACCTACCTTACCTTCAATGACCTGCCGGGCATCACCCAGGGCGAGACAATCGATGCCGAACTTGATTACCATAAGCGGGACGTGGCCCCACCATTCTTCAAACCTGGGTCCGTCTTTATATTTCGACATTAACGATATCGACATCGACGATGACGTAGGTGGGCGTACAGGTCCATACCTCGAGAAAAAACCACGGAATCGGCTCTCCGATTCCACCCACATAAAACCTTGAAAGCAACCTCCCGACAAAAACCTGACTACTTGACCTTTGGTGACTCCTCGGTTGCCGGTTTGCCTTCCTCGGCGTGCATAACACCATCATCGGAGGCGAAGAAGGCGCGGTGCTGGGAGTCGTATTGTTTCGGAATCATTGAAAGCGTGTAGGCGTCACCTTTGTTCTTGCTATGGAAATCCACAGTGTAGTCGCCGCGCTCGGTGGTGCTGGCCATTCGTTTCGTGAAGGAACCGGTGCCAGCCAATTCGGGCAGTGAAGTGGCATAGTGTTGGTGACGCTTCTCGTATAGGTTCTGCGCACGGATGACCACGCGCATGTAAGCGAGCGCAAGGGCCTCGGACTCAGAGTGGGCGGGATCGCCGGGAAATTTCGGCTGATAAGCGGTCGCTGGCGCCTGCGGCGGACCAGGTTCCTGGTTGGGTGCTTGCTGAGCAGGTGGTTGCTGCGTCGCCGGTTGTTGTGCCCTGGCGCCCACCCAGGCGGCAGCGGTAAGGAGTAAGAGAATAATCAGGACAATCGCGAGTACGACCCCTCTTTTCATCGTCTTTTTCTCCTCTTTGGGCCATGGCCTGATTGCTGCCGTAATCTTTGGGGCACGACCAATCTTTGCATTCAACATGTTACCGTTATCCTAACGTCAGATTGCCTCAGTAGGGAAACCTATGAACCTGCTGTCGCCAGAAAACCTTTAATTCGCATCGCGGTAGTGGAGAACGTCCTCCGGGCTTTGTTCGATACGGAGCTGGACTTCGAGTTTGAACTTGTCGACTCTGCAGGAGATCACGGCCGAGCGCAATATCGACCTTGTCTTGCCGGGCAGCCGTGGCGGACAGAACTTGTTCGACTAGATGGCGAGCCTCAAAGCGGCGCGGCCCGACCTGAAAGTTATTGTTATGGGCGCGGGAATGGGCGAGGAAACATCGAGGCCTGGCGGTGCATAACACAAAGCGGTGGCGGCGTAAGTAGCGTGGTTGTGTGAGGCGCCAGTTACCTGAGGGCGATAACCTCGGTAATCTCACAAGCTGAACCGGTTAAGATGCATCGCAAATGTCGGTCAAAGGCGCTTTCGGCCCCGGGCAATTGCTTCGCGGGCTTCGCGATCGGCGGTGCGACGGCGTTCGGTTTCGCGCTTGTCCCAGAGTTGTTTTCCTTTGGCCAGAGCCAGTTCGACTTTCACATGGCCGTTCTTGAAGTACATGCGAGTAGGTATTAGGGTGAGGCCTCGCTGCTGGGTTTTCCCGATCAGCTTGCGAATTTCTGCCTTGTGGACTAGCAGCTTGCGGGTCCGCAGGGGAGCATGGTTGAAGATATTGCCGTGTTCGTAGGGGCCAATATGGCAGTTAAGCAGCCACAGTTCGCCCTCCTTGACCAGTCCGTAGGCGTCTTTAAGGTTTACGCGGCCGGCGCGAACGGATTTCACCTCGGTTCCGGTTAAAACGACGCCGGTTTCAAATTTTTCCAGCAAGAAGTAGTTATGGGAAGCGATCCTATTTACAGCAGCATCTCTCTGCCCGGCGGCCGCCAGGTCGCGGCGGGGATTCTTCTCTGGACTGGGGCGGGTTTGGTGTGTTGTCTGCCGGGCCATGGGTAAGAACTAACGTTATCGCACTCAGGAAGAGGCGTCGAGAGCCGCCGAGAGAGCGCGACGGGCGGCGGGACGAAAGGCGCGGTCCTCCCAGAATGCAATGCATGAACCAAAGAGTGTAAATACCGTGGCCACAAGGACTTCGGGAGAGAAGAGGCGATGCTATAATCGCCGAAAATCATATTCAGCACAGTGGTTTTGAGGTGTTCAGCCGACTGGCCGCCCTGAAAAAGACTGTCTGGCGAGGGAATTTGATGAAGAAAAGCCTGTTCCGCACGGCGGCAGCCGTAGCCTTACTTGCCTGTCTGGTGGTGCTGCCGGCGGCGGCCGACAAGGCCAAATCGTTATTCAATCAAGGAAAAGACGCCGAAGCACGGCAAAACTTTGAAGCCGCGTATGACCTCTACAAGCAGGCGTACGACCTCAAGCCCAAGGACCTAGCCTATCGTGCCGCTTATGAGCGCTTGCGTTTTCTCGCCGCCGCTTCGATGGTACATAAGGGTCAACTTCTGCGCGATGCCGGGAAACTGGACGAAGCACTGGCGGAGTTCAAGAAGGCCGCGGAAGCCGATCCTTCCAGCTTCATCGCTCAGCAGGAAATCCGGCGCACACAGAAGATGATTGATGAGTCCGCGGCAGCGCCACCGCAAACACAAAAGCGGCCCCCCGGGCAGTTGGAGCGCATGCTGCAAGCGGCGGGAGGGCCAGTCGAACTGGCGCCAATCTCGAATGTGCCCATTACGTTGAAACTTACCGAAGACACCAAGGTGATTTATGAGACGGTGGGCAAGCTGGCTGGCATCAACGTGCTGTTTGATCCCGACTACACCTCACGTCGAATTCGCATCGAGCTAAATGGAGTTACCCTGGACGAAGCACTGGGAATTATTGCTTTGCAGTCCAAGACGTTTTGGAGACCGGTTACTCCCAACACCATTTTCGTAGCTTCCGATACCCCCGCCAAGCGCAAAGAAGTTGAGCAGAGTGTCATAAAGACTTTTTATCTTTCTAATGTCTCCACTCCCCAGGAATTGCAGGACATGGTCAATGCGATGCGCCAGATTCTGGAGATTGCGCGCATCCAGCAGCTGCCGACCCAGAATGCCATCGTGGTACGCGGAACCCCGGATCAGATTGCGTTGGCTCAGAAGCTGATTGGTGATCTCGACAAGAGCAGGCCGGAAGTCATCGTGGATGTCGCCATCATGCAGGTCAGCCGGGACCGAGCGCACACTTATGGAATCAATCCGCCGACGAGCGCTACGGTTCAGCTGCAACCGAATGTAACCACATCGACTACCACTGCGCAAACCAATTCGGGTCAGGGCGGGACGATCACGCAGAGCACCGGTAACGGTTCCATCAACCTGAACGCTTTGGGGAACTTGAACGCGACCGATTTCCAGGTAACGATACCCGCCGCCACCGCTACTTTGCTGTTCAGTGACAGCAATACCAAGCTGATTCAGAACCCGCAAATTCGCGCCAGCGACGGGCAAAAAGCGACGCTCAAGATCGGCGAGAGAGTTCCCATAGCTACCGGTTCATTCCAGCCGGGCATCGGTGGAGTCGGCATCAACCCCCTGGTGAATACCCAGTTCCAATACCTGGATGTGGGCGTGAATATCGATATCACGCCACGCGTGCACATGGCCGGGGAAGTGACGTTGAAAGTAGCCATGGATATTTCTTCAGTTACTGGCACTTCCAACATTGGCGGCATCAGCCAGCCCATCATCGGGCAGAGAAAAATCGAGCACGAAATTCGGTTAAAGGAAGGGGAAGTCAACATTCTGGGGGGCATTCTGGAAGATTCGAGTACGCGGGCTATCAGCGGTATCCCGGGGCTGGGAAATATTCCGCTGCTGAAATACCTGTTTTCTCAAACCAACACCCAGCGTTCCGAGAACGAAATCGTATTTGCGCTCATCCCGCATATTGTTCGCGGACCGGAACTGAGCGAGTTGAATGAAAAAGCGATCGATGTAGGCACGGCCAATGCGATTGAGCTGCGCACGGTGAGCCAGCCGGCCAAGCCCGTGGTACCACAAGCTCAACCGGGTGTGGGCGCAGCCCCGCAACCGACGCCTCCGCCCCCAGCGCAGAAT
>JBPYDQ010000867.1:0-2147 GCA_051986135.1 Terriglobales bacterium
CATTCTGATTGGCATCGGTAAATACTGGGGAAGGTCCGCCGATGGGGTAGAACTGGCTTCCCGCAAAGTTGAGGCTGTAGGGAAACGCCGCAGCCGCGGCAGCCGCGTTCGGCACCGTAAACACTGCCCCGTAGTACGAACCGGCAACAATGAGCTGGTTCACAGCGTTGCCTCCGAAGGTGTGATTCCAGTTGATCTGTCCTTCATATTGCGGCTGGTTGCTCTGGATGTTGAATACCGGAGTCAGGGGATCGGTATAACTGGCCTGCAGCCCCCGGTCCATGCGGAAGTGAATGAACGCCCGATCAGAATTGCCGAAAATCTGGTCGTACCGCCCTGTAAGGATCCACTCGTGGGTGTGATTTCCTATCGTCGAACGGAACTGATCCACCCCTGGAGTTCCGGTCGGAACTGCTCGGTTGACGCCTGGTGCATTGTTGTAAAGATTGAATATCTTGTTGTAGAACGGCACCTCGGAAGCGGGTATGGACGCTAACGTGGCCGCCTGGAACGCCGGACTCGGAACCGGTACCTGCGTGCTGGTCGGTATAGCAAGATACAGGCCCTCGCTGTCAATAAAGAAGAAGCTTTTGTCCTTCTTAATAGGGCCGCCGATAGAAGCTGCCCACTGATTAGCGACGGCATGCGGCCTCGGCGCGCTGTTATGGTTGTTGAACCAGTTGTTTGCGTTGAGGCCATCCCAGTTATAGAAGTACTCTGCATTTCCATGCAGTTGGTTCGTACCGGATTTGGTGACGACATTCACGTTCGATCCTGCGAGGCCGCCATATTGAACGGAGTAGCCGTTATTGACCACCGTCAGCTCTCGGGCATCGTTCGTGCCCAACATCTGGTTGGTCGCGCCCGTGTTGTTCAGGTTCAAGAATGGATCGTTGTCATTCATGCCGTTGGTTGTGAACAGGTTCGAGGTTCCCGGCAACCCGAAGGTCGAGAAATTGCCGTATCCGTTTTGCGTGTTCATTACCGCGCCTGGCGCCGTCTGCGCGAGATAAGTCAAGTCGTTACCCGGGTTGGGCTGGTTCGCGATCATGCTCTCGGTCATCGTCGTGGAGATGTTTCCGTTATCTGACTGGAGGACAGGTTCTGCTCCGGACACTTCGACCGTCTGGCTCTGGGCACCGAGCTGCAGGCTTACGTTCGCGGTCCTCACCTGGCCGACACCAACCTCGACTGGCACCGTTGACGATGTGAAGCCGCTTCGTGACACCGTGACGCTGTAGCGTCCCGGTTGCAGAAGCGAGAAGCGATATTCACCTGCGCCGTCGGTCGTAGCGGTGCTTGTCCGACCGGTTTCAGGGCTCTTCAGAGTGGCGGTGGCCCCTTGCACAACGGCGCCTGTCGGGTCCGTCACCGTCCCGAAGACCGCACCTGTGGTCGTGGACTGTGCTGACAAGCCGGCTGCTGCAAGCAGCAGGACCGCCAGCATTACACAATAAGACCATCTCGCGGAACTCCGTGACCAGGCGTCCAATGTGCCAAGCCTCGCGTCCCTCTTTGGATGTCTCTGCTTTTTTTGCCAAACCAATGCTGAGTTTTCTGCTTTCATATTTCCCCACTTTCTCCCGTCGAAGGGTACTTGCGGTCAGTACCTAGGCACGCCCCGAAGTCATAGGATTTAAACCTCTCGCAATTCCTGCTTAATCGTCACAACGAAAAAATCGGAGGAAAGGCCGAAGTCCTAGCTCGCATAGTTGTGCCCTTGTCTTTTTCGAAGTTTGAGAATCAAGCTGCCGCGACGAACGATTTGTCGCCCACGACGCTTATGCAGGCCTCGGCATTCTTCCTACCATCGGCGAGACTTCGGGAGGATTTGTGACGAACCAAACAATTCCGGGTTTACGCTTCCCGTCCTGTACCTCGAAAAACTGGCATTCGAATGAGTGTTGAGAACAGCTGCGAGTGGGCGAGGGCGCAATCTTCCAAGAATGGGAATCTGGTGACTTGGTCTATGGGATTGCGGATTGCGCCTCAATATAGTTCCATAGTTCTTCACTCTACGCGGTCGTTTCTGATCGCAATGTACGAGGGCTGCGTGATGCTGGCCCAAAATGCCCAGGATGTGAGGGTGTGGAAGGTGGGGATCAGAAATATCGTAGGTTGGCTCCAGTCGCTTCGCCCGCTAAATA
>JBPYDQ010000868.1:0-2973 GCA_051986135.1 Terriglobales bacterium
TCCGTCGAGGTACGGGTGAGGAGATCACTGCAGTCCTGTGGTCGTCCGACTTGCGTGGATTCACAGAACGCTCCGACCGCTACTCGGGCGAGCAAGTAATCACGTTGCTGAATGCGCTGTTTGACGCACAAGCCAAAGCTATCGCTGATCACGGCGGCGAAATCCTGAAGTTTATTGGCGACGGTCTGCTTTCGATTTTTCCAATTGAGAGTCCCGACCTGATCAGTGCCGCGGCCAAGAACGCACTCGCCGCAGCGGTCCAAGCCGTTGAGGCGGCCAAAGCGCTTAGTAGCGATGGCGAGCCAGAGCTCGAGATCATCGTAGCCCTTCACGTAGGGACCGCGTTCTATGGAAACATCGGTGCCGCAGACCGGCTCGATTTTACAGTCATCGGACCTGCGGTGAATCTAGTCAGCCGGATCGAAGCTGTCGGAAAGGCACTGAAGGTCCCGATCACGGTCAGCGACGATTTCGCCCGCTCTTATGGCAAACCGCTACAGCCGCTCGGCCGCCATGTACTTCGCGGCCTCGCTACACCCCACGAACTATATGCACCGGTTTTGCCACCTGGGCGGGCAGAATCCAAATCTGGAGGAAGTGAACGGGATCAACCCGTGAGGCATTGAACTCACTATGCGAGATGCTGGTCCCGGCACTCACGCGCTGCACGTCGCCAGGACGGATCACTGAACCGTTACCAAGACTGTCCCTGTGTTCGAGCGCACCAGCAAGTACGTAGGTGATAATCTCCATGTCCTTGTGTCGGTGCGGAGGAAAGCCTGCACCGGGGATTACACGGTCTTCATTTATTACCCGTAAGGTCCGGAAGCCCGTTAGTGCGGGGTTGAAGTAAGAGCCGAATGAGAAGGTGTGACGGCTATCGAGCCATCCGCTCTTTGTGTGTCCACGAGCCATGCGGTCGTAAAGTGTGATCGTGCTACTCTCCTAGGACGGTGCGGCCACATAGTGCTACCGCCGCCTGGCGTTAGTCTTTGTGCAAACCGGCGAATGCGACAAACCCTTGAAGAAACTCACGGAGACGATCTTTCACGGCCGTGTCCGTCAGCGTGCCAGATTCATCGAAGACACCCTGGACACGGGAGACGAGGAGCCGCTTCTCGGACCAGAAATCGGCACCAAGCGTGCGCAGAACAGGAAGCCACGCATTCTGACTAAGGACGGTGCCAAATCCACCCGGCGAGGCGCCGATGACCGCGACTGGCTTGCCGCCGAAGACGCGCTGGATGTCCGCAGGTGGCCTCGACAGCCAATCAATCGCGTTCTTGAACACGCCCGGAATCGAATTGTTGTATTCTGGTGTTACGAGAAGCAGCCCGTTGGCGGCGGCAATAGCCTCCTTCATTTCAATGACCAGCTGAGGGATGCCATCGGCGGCTTCGAGGTCGCCGTCGTACAGCGGTAGGCCACGAATGGTCTTGATCTGCAGCTGCGTGCCATCTGGCATCAATTGCGCGGCGGCGCGAAGGAGCGCCGTATTGTAGGAGCCGCGACGCAGGCTGCCGGATATGCCGATGATTGTTGCCAACGTCTCACACCTGTCGTTTCAACGGTCGCGGTTGGAGCGGTTGTCCTATGGGACATTCCAGTGCGTCACGATCCCAATGCCCGAGGTCGGCTGCCGCTCGGTACGTGCTCTCAAGAAACACCATGAGCGTCTGTTCCGGATCAGTTGACTTCCGCACAATTTCGTAGGGCAGCAGGAATTCCTGGAGTTTCTGATCAAAATATGCGCCCTTAGGCTCTACCTGCGCGTCGGCGAAACCTTTCGGGGCCGGATAGGCGTAGGAGTAGAGGGCTGGAAACGTTGTTGCGCTATCACCGGGCCAGAAACCAGCCGACGAAACCTCATGGCTATACGCCTCGCGCGTCACGTCATCAGGCAAACCCGGAACGCCTCCTGGATGAAGAGGCGCGGGTCGCCCGGAAAAGCGGGTCACGGCGAGATCAAAACTGCCCCAAAACAGATGGACCGGACTGACTTTTCCAATGTATCCGGTACGAAAATGATAAAATACGCGATTGATGCGCACGAGGGCTTTGAAGAAACGTTCCACGGCCTCGGAATCGTAAGGCCGTGATTGGCGGTCATCGCGAAATGGGATCGCGTCAGGGATTTCGTTCGGCTGACCGTTGAACTCCGGTGTGCCGCCTAGTCGCTCGATCAATTCACGAAACTGCGTCTGAAACTCGGCGACGGCCATCGGGCCAAGGGGAATTTCCGCCCTGCGTCCATCTGCTGCCTGCCCGATCACTGCGTGGCTGACGAAATCAAATAAGATCTCGATACCTGCGGCGTCTGGAACGAGTGAAGTCGTTAATCCGCGGGCATTTACGTAGAAAGTCGCGTGCCATGAATGGTTGATCCACGGTGTGCGGGCGAGCCGATACTTACCAACGATCTGGGCATACAAATGAAGCGCGGAATATGTTTGGCGCCACGTTTCGAAGGGAATTGCTGGCCAGCTCGCGTTCACAGCGCTTTCCTTTATGTGCGGTCGAAGTGTCGGTCGCCAGCTCCACTACCATCTCGCGACACTTGCGCGGTCGCCCGACAATCATCGATGAGGGCGTAGTCGCCGATATCAGTTTCCCGCATCATCGCGGTAGCGGCCGCTCGTTGGTGCCGCCAGATTGCGACAGCTTGTGACCGGCCGCAATGGGTTGTGCGCGCCTGCATTGAGGAGCAGCACGAGCTAGAATTTTTCGGCCCCCTCAGATATCCCAAGTGGGTTCACGACCTGCTATTGCGTCTTTACGAGTTGAAGTGGAGCCTGCGAAGCAAAATTATCGCAAAATTTATGAGGAGACACTTGCATGCATGGCTTACGGGATGCTTTGCAGCAGAGTCAGAAGGACGGAGTCGCGATCGGCCATTTCAATGTCGGGGACTGGGTTCTATTGAAGGCGGTGTTGGCCTCAGGGCAGGAACTGAAGGTCCCGGTGGTGGTCGGT
>JBPYDQ010000869.1:0-5457 GCA_051986135.1 Terriglobales bacterium
AAAGAAATAATCTCCAGTCATCGGCTGCTTGGCGGTCAAACGCCGCACGCACGTCGCCTGTGCTGGCGAGCGACACGAAATGGCCGGGTATCAACGCCGGAACTCGGCTGAGCCAGAGAGCGGCGTAAGAGCACCACCCAAGGTCAACGTGTTCTGGTGGAAAGACGTTCTCGTAGAACGATCTTCCGATGGCAGACGGGAAAACGTTGGGATCATCTACCGTGTATCCTTCCGGATCACGGTGCAATACATCGAAGAGAGTATTGAAGTCGTTGGCGTGCTGGTCGACGTGAATAACTATTACAGCCCGCTCATTGCCAATACGCTTACGCAGGCATTGGATAGCCGCCCGTATGGGAGCCAGGGAGTTTTTTCCTTGTGAGGAACCATAGTCCGCGATAACGATAGGACAGCTTCCTGGCGGGAGTGGGAAGGATCGAGCCGCCTCGTCCAAGTAAGGCAACGCCAGATTGCCTCCGCCAGCTTGAAGCTTGGCGTGCAGATTGTAAAAGCCACCTCCCTCCATTACGCCCTGAGTGGATATCATTGGAGCTGACATGTTCTCCTTGTTTTTTCGGTTTTCCAGTTAATCGTCCATCATGAACGAAGGCAATTAGTTTGCGCATTTCGCGATGGCCGCAGGTTCTCCCGCAGTACCCGGACGGCAACACGCGGATGCATGATGCTCGGCGGAGGAGCAAGCAGATTGCCGACTAGGTGGAAAGCCAGTGCCGCCACCGCATCGGTATGCGCTGCTTTATGCAACTTTGACATGTACCAGTTGACGAACTTAATGCCCGCAGTGCGTCGGCCCACCGCCTCAGGAATGCGCAGGTCGGCCCCGACAGCAATACTCCAGGGAATCTCAACGACCTTAGCCGCTCGACGAAAAAAGGTTTTAGCCAACGGCAAGTCGCCGTTACCTGAAGCAAGGGCTTTTTCCAACTCCACAGCTTGCAGCGCGGCTACAGACATTCCTTGCCCATAAATTGGGTTAAAGCTGCATATCGCGTCACCGAATACTAGATAGCCCGCGGGAAAGCGTTGTAACAACTCGTAGCGTCGCCAAACGCTAGCCGGAAATCTAGCTGATACGGCTTCGCCGAGTGGTTCGTTGCGAGACACGACCTCACAGATATATGGCGCAGGTAGGGTCCTTGCAAACTCGACGAACCCATCGAGATCCTCAGGGGCGTAGTTTCCAAAGTGAGCTATTAACGTTACGGTCCAACGATCACCCTCCTGTGCCAGCATCACCCCGCCACGTTTACGTTTTGGTGTTGGTGGGATCACCACCACTGTGGTGTCACCATTCAAGTCGGTCGGCTTCCTCCGGAAGAAGCGCGTCGTGTAACCCAACCCTACCTGAACCACGTCTTCGACCGGCTTTTCGTACCCCAACTCTTCCAACCACTGCGGCGAGCGAGAGCCTCGCCCAGTTGCATCCACGACCAAGTCGCTGGGCAGCGCTTGCCCGCCGGCCCGTACAGCGGTTACTCGCCCCGACTTTGGGTCAACCACCAACTCTTCCACACTCAGTTCGTCGCGCCTGACAACCCACGGGATCGCGAGGACTCGCTTGCGCACCGCCGCTTCCAGCAGAGGCCGTGTCATTAGCAAGCCGTTTAGACCACTCGCAGGGCGGCTCAAGCAGGCACCCTCGAAAAACCAGCAAGAATCGCGCGCGATGTCATGGGATACAGCGCCCGCTTTCAGCAGCGCCTCGGATATGCCGGGAAAAAGCTTCTCCAGCACACTCCGGCCGCTCGCGAGCAAGCCGTGTGTATGGCGGCCCTGCGGGACGCCACGGCGCTGCTCGGCTAGCCCAGGCAATCGGTCGCGCTCGATCAAGCTGACACGTTCGAAATGGTCTGACAGGACCCGTGAGGCCAGAAGTCCGGCCATGCTTCCACCTATGACGATGGCGTGTTTCCGATCTGCGCGAAGCGTCCGGCTCAAACTTGCCCTCCTAATTTCATTACGGCTTAGGTGACGCTTGCGAGGGGTTCGCGACGATCACCGTCAGCGGCAGCTTCTCGGCGCGTCGAGGCGTGCCATCTGGTTGGGGATCTACCGAACCTTTCGGATCAAAAACAAAGTCGAACCCACGCACTCGGACAAGCGAAAGCGTTCGCCCGTTTTTGCTGTGCTCCACCACTACTTCATCGCGCTGTTTCGGTGCTTCCTTGCGAACGACGGCCGCGATTTCGATGGCCTGACCTTTTTGATTGAGTGTCGCCTGCCCAAGGTCGCCGTTGGAACGGAGCGCGATCGAGTATTTTCCCGGAGCGAGCTTCTTTCCGTTGCACAGCACGCTATAGGGTAGCGAGAAGGTGCGGTCATACCGAGTCACTGCGACCTTGCTGTCGGCAGTTCTCGGTTGCGGGATAGGTTCCGTACTTGGCAAATCGAAGTGATCTGGATCGATCTCCGCTTGGGCACACGCACTGGAGGGGACGAGCACGACCGACCCCAACAATCCTACGAAGATGGCGATGGTCCGCATACGATACTTCCCGCGTTCTGTTGTTTTCCGACTGAATTTCACAAGTCCTCCAAGCCCTTAGGTCGACTTCATGGCTGGGGCTGGTAGGGTGGCCCGAGCACTTCTTCCAAAGCGCGCTTTTATGGGTTCACGATGTAAGCGTTCCTTAGCAATTGGTGACCGTCAATGCTCTGAAAATTCTCCTTTGATACCCTTTCAATCCCCTGATAAGTCGTTTGTTCGCAAAGCAATGTGGGCATCGCACTGTGCTCGGGAGTCGTGCTAGACTCTCCAACATGTGAAGCGCGCCGTGCCGTCCACCCTCCCATCACTGGTACGATTTGCCAATTTTGAAGTAGACCTGCGCGCTGGTGAGCTAAGAAGAGATGGCAGCAAGGTACGGCTGCAGGAGCAGCCCTTTCTGCTCCTGACGGTGCTGTTGGGATCGGCGGGCGAAGTTGTCACTCGCGAGGAACTCCGCAAACGCCTTTGGTCGGCGGATACCTTCGTCGATTTCGACCATCGTCTGGCCGTAGCCGTAAGCAAGCTGAGGGACGCGCTAGGAGACTCTGCCGACGAACCCAAGTTCGTTGAGACCGTTGGGCGACGCGGTTACCGGTTCATGGGCCAGCTTGAATCTACCGATTCGCTGTCTCTGGATTCGGAGGCAGGAACGGACGAGACTTTGCCTTCCTCTCAACCAGCTGAGCAAAGGGAGCTCCCAAAGCAAACAGCTGAGAAAAGGGAGCTCCCAAAACCAGCGCCTCTGGGACCGACACAACCAAGAACGAGCAGACTGATCTTCCTCTCCGCCGCCGGATTAGGCATTCTCCTCGGAGTGATCGCTTTGGCGAAGCTTGTTCACTTTCGATCTGGGAACGCGCCGTCCTTAACTCCCCGGAGCCTGGCGATCCTTCCACTCCACAATTCTGGTCAGGACGCGAATAGCGATTTCCTCGGATTCTCTTTAGCGGATGTGCTCATTACGAAATTGGCCTATGTGAGCTCCCTGAGTGTTCGCCCTTCCGCCGCCATTGAGAAGTATCGAGGGGCGGCCATTGATCTCGAGAAAGTTGCCGCAGATCTCAAAGTGGATATGCTTCTCACGGGAAGTTTCATTCGAGATGGCGACAACTTGCGGATCACGTACCAGCTGGTTGACGCCAAAACCGAGAAGATCCTAGGTCAAGGAGTGATCGACCTGAAATATGACAATCTACTTACTGTTCAGGACAAAGTTACTAGTCAGCTGATCTCAGAGCTGCAACTCAGCCTTTCGCCATCGGAAGCGGAGCGCCTGAAGCCGGAGAACCCGGTGAGTCCTCTCGCCTACGAATACTTTCTGCAGGGACTCGATTTTCATGGGCAGCACAAATTTCCCCTGGCGATCAAGATGCTTGAAAAGTCCACTGAGATTGATCCCAACTACGCTCCGGCGTGGGCCTTCTTAGGGGCTTCATACAATTCGGATGCAGCATTCGAACTAGGAGGCCGTGAGCAATATCGCCGCGCCCAAGCCGCGTATGAACGGGCGTTGGCGATACGACCGAACTTGCTTGATGCACAAATCTTCCTCGCGAATCTTTTGGTAGACACCGGAAAAGTTGAGCAGGCTGTGCCCTTATTGCGGGACGCCTTGAAGACGAACGGCAGTTATGCCGCTGCTCATTGGGAATTGGGATATGCCTACCGATTCGCTGGGATGTTGGACGAATCTGTCGCGGAGTGCGAGCGGGCGCGTCAACTCGATCCCTTGGTCGTGTATAACAAGGCCAACGGCTCGGTGTTGAACACCTATCTTTATCTGGGACAATACCAGAAGTTTCTGGGGAGCTTACCCGTGGACGATTCGTCGTTCATCCTGTTCTACCGAGGTTTTGGAGAATTCCATGAAAAGAAGTTCGATGAAGCTTCGAGAGACTTCGATCGAGCATACGAACTCGCTCCCACTTTGTATTCGGGAATCGGCAAGGCTCTCAGCGACTCGATCCAACAGCGCCAGGGAGAAGGGTTGGATCTTTTAAGAGGATTGGAGACGAAAATCAGAGAGCGGGGAGTCGGCGATCCAGAAGCCACATACAAGATCGCACAGGCGTATGCTGTGTTGGGCGACAAAATCTCTGCTTTACGCGTGCTACGCATGAGTGTTGAATCTGGTTTCTTCAGCTATCCCTACATTGCCAAAGACGAACTATTAGACGATCTGCACAACAAGCCGGAGTTCGATCAGACCTTGAGTTTAGCCCGTCAACGGTACAAGGCATTCAAGAGTTCTTTTTTTAGCTAAGCCGATCCTCTTGTTAATCTGGTTTCTGTTCGCGAACAAACCGACACCTCTCTGTCCGATGCTTTGGCCTGAAGACCGCCACAATTGGGTAGGAAAGTCGAATCGCATTTGCAAGTGGATCTTGGGCTCGTTCATGCACCAACGCCGCCGTAACTGTCGAGAATCCCTATTGCACTCAAATTCGGTAGACGACAAGCCCTGATGGGCTGCGCTCTACCAATCGCTAACCCCTAATGCCGCTCCCGACCACTCCAAGTGTAAATCTGCTTCGCCTAGGCTCGCTGGGTTTACTCCCGGATCGACACAGCCTGCTGCTTTAGGCCGTTGCTGCGGCACGCGAGGACGAAACTTGCCGCGAGACGTTTCACGTCCCACTCCCACGGCGCTGGTAGAGTTTCGTCGAGATCGTCGATATCGAATATAAGACGCCGTTCCGGCGTCGCGTAGACTCCAACGTTCAGGAGATGGGCATCGCCACAGGCTTGCACGCGCACTCCCATTGTGAGCGTCGTCGCCAAGTCTGCAGCCATATTAAGGGCCGCATCTCGATAGAACGTGAATGGCGACTTCATCATGCGGCCGTGTCGGATGGGAACCAGCTCCGGTAGACGTCCTTTGTCGGATTCCTTGATCAACACAAGCGGATCGACGCGGCTTTTTGACGGCTTCCACACGGCATGCGAGC
>JBPYDQ010000870.1:0-2654 GCA_051986135.1 Terriglobales bacterium
GATTTAAACGGCGGGGCCTCGAGAAAAAGGTCACGTCGCCGTAAAACGCACGATGCTGATATCTGGCGATCGAGGCTCCTCCAAGGGCTTGCTTCCGAACCCGTAACCACAGGGCGTTCGTTACTTCCTCGGAAGTGGGGTTCGCATCCATTACCGGAATTTATGGGCGTGCTCACCTCTATTACTGGAGAATATGGTCGGGATGCCCGTTTGAACCCGAATTGATCGGCTGGTACATTGAAGAGCAGCTAATGCCTGGACGCCAAAAGAGCGGTCACTGGCTTGCCACGATTCGACAGCGGCCGGGAACTTTTTTCTAATTCTACGAGTGGTCGCCGGTGCGCAACGGGCCGCTCGGCTTGTAGATGTTCATGATGACGCCTGATGAGCCCGCCTTCGAGCTGACGAGTGCGAGTTCGCGCGGCGGCGTCCCATCCGAGAAGAAACGTTTGCCGGCGCCTAGCAGGACTGGATAGGTGAGCAGCATCACCTCATCCGCAAGCCCGTGTTCAATCAGCACGGGTGTCAGCGTCGAGCTGCCCCAGAGAATCAAGTCCGGCCCGTTCTTCGCCTTGATGCGGCGAACACCCGCGGCGATGTCAGGTCCAAAGCCCTCGACCGGGCCCCATTTAAGACTGTCCGGCCTGTGGGTCGCGATGTATTTCGTCGCCGCGTTTATAGCGTCCGCGAACGGACCCTTCGCTTTCGGCCAATGGCCGCTCCAGATATCGTAGGTTCGCCGACCCAGCAGCAGATCGTAGCGCTCGCTATGTGCCGCGACGATGGCTTCTCCCAACTCTGGGTCGTCATACTGTGCCGACCATCCACCGTACGGATAGTCGCCGTCTTCGCCCTTCCCGCCGGGTGCTTGAATCACGCCGTCCAGCGAGATATGTTCGATGATCCTGAGCTTTCTCATAGCTTCTCCTTTAATCCTTTCATAGTAGTAAGACGGCTCACGCTCGCCTGCGGCAGGCGAGCCCGCTACTTCTGTATCGTTCAGTTCGCTTCACTCGTGGCGCCAAGCTTGGCGCACCTCGACCCGTACCCGACAGGCTACGGCGGCCCTGCGTCCCTACGCCAGCGCCTCGTCCAGGTTAGCGGCCTCCACCACCGAGAAACCGCCTATGCGCCAGTTAGTCTGAAGGGAATGGTAAGTGAGTTTTCCGTAAGCTGACTCTTCCGCCACTTGGTCGGGAAGACCCGCGATGACTCCGTATGTATGCGCAACCAGAAAGGCTACGTCGCAACCCAGGAAATGGTGATTATACGACCAAGTGGATTGCTTGGTATCCGCCGGGCATCCGCCGCGAAAGCGGCGGCAGATCTTTATGCCGCCCTCGCCGAGCCGTTTGGCGGAGCCGCCCGCGCAAGTATAGCAGGTGCTTTCGGCTCCATCATCCTTCTGGCAGCGGGTACTCCACGCACTTCACTACCCGGCCCTCCAAGCTCACTTCAATTGCTGAATTGATCAGCTCTTTCCCTGCAAGGTACAGAATGGCCGCCTCGAACAGGGCGCGCTGGGCGGACGGCAAAAGGTTCGGGACGATAACGACTAGGCCGGCGTGCAGTTCCATCTTGGCGAAGAGCCGAATGAAGTCGACCCGGTTGTTCGTGACAAAGGTGAATTCATCCTGGATGATCCGCTCGGCCAGTTCCCAGTCCGGCTTGCCGCTTAAGCCGAGGTGGTTGACGTGGGTTGCTTCTAAACCAGCGCCCTGAGCGACTCCAACCAGCGATTCATGCAGGCATTCGTCGATCAGAAACCTCATGCACTCCTGAGCAGATTGCTCAGTCGATAGGATTTCCGGCCCTGTGCCTTTTTCCCCTGCCAGGGACGGCGGCTGGGCCGTCCTCGCCGTGGGAACGCACGTATGTACAGCGGGGCGATGGCAATTTGTTCCTTGTTCAGGGTTGGATAGCCTTCAAGAATCTCCTCAACTGTTGCACCCTGGGCCAGCATGTCGGCCACCAGGTCCACCGGAATGCGCGTGCCCTTGAAGACAGGTGTTCCGCGCATGATCTCCGGATCGCTGACCACCAGTTCTTCGATCTGCGCAAGCTGCTTCAACTGGCGCTCGACTCTCCGTCTGGCGGTCCCGATCTCGATAAGAAGCGCTGTCCCGTTCGCGACCGGCAGCTTTTCAGTTTTGGGCGATCGCTGAATTGACTCCGCGATCTCTCGCCGAGTGCCCACCGGCAACAACCGCAGGCCTTCCGCTTCCAATTGCAGGTAAACCAACTGCTCCTTCGACAGCAGCCGGCGAACGGTTGAACCGGATCGCGCAGCGCGAGGACGTATCAAGCGACTGTCGATTGCTTTGTGGACCGCAGCCAATGGCAAACCTGTTATCGCGGCGGCCTGCGCGGGAGTGTATCCGTCCATGACTTAATTCTACTCCAATCGGAGAAGAATTATTTTGGGGCGTGGAGTGAGACGAGTCTCCAAACTCGATGCCGCCCATATCGTCAACTTGGCGGAAACGCGCCGCTCGCGGATTGGCGGCCCTCACGGTAAGGGAATGGTATGTGGGATTGTGCAGTGAAGCTAGTCGATGGTCTAGCGGGTGAGAGTCCCGCCAATGCAGATTACCCAGTTTGCACTGTAGTGATATCCGGCGACGGTGCGGGCGACCAAACCGTTGGAAGCCCGG
>JBPYDQ010000871.1:0-2714 GCA_051986135.1 Terriglobales bacterium
GGTGCAATCCTCAGTTGTTGCTATAAGGCGTTTACATGAATTGACCAGCAGTCAATTCGCGGTATGGGGATGTTTCAACAGTTGTTCGATTCCAAATGGCAAGCACGTTCGTTATTGAGCTACTATCTCGCATTAGATGAGCAATCAGCGTAAACGCGACGAGTGGATGCGAGATGTTGCTGAGAACCAGCGCAACATCGTTTTTCCGGATACCACGCGCAACTTGGGAGGATTCTGGCGAGGCATCGACCGACAGAGGCTAAACACAGCGCTCGGCCTGTTCATTTTGCTGCTGTTTTACATTGCTTTGATCGTCGGCCTTATCACGAAGGTGTGGCCGGACGGGCTGGGATCGTTCTGGCAGAAGCTTTTCTACGGCTACGTTCCATATCTTCTATTCTCCTTGCCGCTGGTCCTATTTTTCGTGTTGATGAGGTGGAGGATACGCCGGGCCACCCTTGCGCCCAGAATGCGGAAGTCGCCGTAGTTGAGGATCCAGGTAGGGATGCCAGTCGCCTGACACCCCCCCTGACGGACCCGGACGGGCGCTTGTTAGAAGCGCATCCGGTTCTTGTCTCAGATGCGAGCGAGAAAGCGGGCATCAGGATAGGGATAGAGCACTTTCGGTTGAGGGAGCCATCGGCCAGCCAGGTCGAGCATGCGCTCCCAGGTAAGGCGAGATCGCTGGCTGCGACGTCGTAGAGTACGCCACCAGTAGCTCATCACTCGCTCCCTGTACATGCCCAGGCTGTCAACGTTGATCTAAGTCACTAAGGTGGCTACGTTCAGATCAATTCTTAATATTAGATGCCGGCATACCAAGCGTAGCCATACTCGGCATCGACGCAGCCGAGGCCCTTGCCAAACCTTTTCAGGTTGTTTGTGACCGTCAGGTGCGTGATGAATTTCTTGTTCTTGTAGCCGACTTGCCGAGGCAGCCGCATCCGAAGCGGTCCACCATGGGCGACGGGCAACTCGCCGCCATTCATGCCGTAACAGAGAAAGGTCTGCGGATGCAGAGCATCAGCCATATCGATGCTGTCCCACGTGTCGGGTTCCATCGAGACATACACGACGTATCTGGCTTCTGGGTGTACCCCGACGAGCTGCAACACGTGAGAGAGCGGCACGCCAATCCACTCGGCAATGTACGACCAACCCTCTTCACACGCGATTTCGGTGATCTGACTGCGAGAAGGATAGCTCTTCAGGTCAGCAATTGAGAATGATGCGGGTTGATAAACCATGCCGTCTATCGAGAGACGCCAGTCTGCGAACCTGCCCGCCTGAAGGCGCTTAAACTCTTCCGTGAGAGGGGCGAGCTCGTTCGGAAATGGGCGCGGCGAAATTCTGTTTCGAGGGAATTCGCGCGCCAGTGAATGCCTTGTCAGCAGCCGCTGCGACGCATAAGTCAGCGTTTCGCCAAGTCCGTAGATTCCCCCATGGTCGGGAGGAACCAGTCCGTACTTCTGCCCAAGGCGAGCTGCCACCGCCGCGCCGGCGGTTGCTGCAAGTCCGGACACGATCAGTTTTCGCCGTGAAATTTCGGTCATAGCTGCTCCTTATGCGTGGCGACACGGCCTGTGATCATCGCTCTTGTGCGGGTAGAGAACCCAGCCAGGGAGACCATGAAGATGTGGACAAACAGGAACAGCACTAGGGCGACTGAGACAAAGAAGTGGATGGTACGAGCCGATTGACGTCCACCCAACAACATAACTGACCAAGGAAACGCGGAGGCGAAGGCGAGGGACATCGCCAGGCCGCTCCAGATCACTAAGGGAAATAGAACGAAGATTACAAACAGGTAAGTAAGGCGCTGGAGCCCGTTGTACCTGGAAGCCTCCGCTGCATCGGGGCGTTGAAAACGCAACGGCTTTAGAAATGAGTTCAAGAGCACACGCCAGGAGAGGTCCGCCTTGTTCGGGACCAGGTCCCGTCGAAAGTGTCTCGTAAGTAGTCCCGAAATCGCATATAGCAAACCGGTGAAAACCCCGATCCAGGCAGCTTGAAAGTGCAGTGCACGGCTCCAGCCGTTCTGGTCTGGCAGCACATAGCTGTAACCTGTTGGCACCAATCTTCTAGAGGAAGGAATTGGCAGTTGAAACAACGGAGTCGTCAGAACAGTGCCCGTCTCGCCCCAGTAGAAGCGTGGATGCGAGATCAAAATCTCCGTGCCGGTGACCAGCAGGGCGAAAAAGCACAGAGCCGTGATCCAGTGCGTCACGCGGACAACCGCAGAGTGCCTGGGTGCAAGCTTTGCGATTGCTGCGGTGGAGAGGCGGCTCCGGTGGGCTGTTTCCGGGGACAGCGACGCGGATCCGAATGTCGCCATTTCTCACTTCCGTCGCCCTGACTTTGCCCCTGCAGGAGCGTTAACATCCTACCACTGAGACAGAAAATGGCGGCAAGATGATCCACAAAATCTGGCGTGAACAGGCAGTTAAACGCTCAGAACCCCGCCCGCGCCACTTTGAGATCTTGCACTAGTCTGACAAAGCAGCTGCACTTTCCCGGTTTGCGAGTCGCTTACCATCGCCGTCGAGGGAGTGCGACCTTGCTTTTCCGGTAAAGCGAGAATCCGCAACCTGACGGCTTCGTTTTTGGATGTAATCGTAGTGCCTGGGATTCCGAGCGCTCGGGCGTAAGATATTGCGCATGACTTTACGACACGGTGTCGTTGCACTCGTCCTATTTGCTCTTCCCGCATTGGC